>JAQTRT010000165.1 GCA_028711675.1 bacterium
AAAATCGTCCTGAACGAAGTGGATGATGTGGATACACTGATATTCGACGAGATCGACGTGGGGATCGGAGGAAAGACATCTGATATCGTGGGGAAAAAAATGCATTTCTTAAGCCGGTCCAAGCAGATCATCTGCATCACGCATCAGGCCCAGATCGCGCGGTACGGGGAGAAGCATTTTTACGCCAGCAAAGAAGTGGTACAGGACAGGACCTTCACCCGTCTCAGAGACCTTCCGGACAGTGACCGTGTCCATGAGATCGCCCGCATGATATCCGGGGATAAGATAACGGAAACCACGCTCCAGCACTCAAGAGAGCTGCTCAGTATCTGATCAGTGTTTGATCATCTCTTCATCAGACGGAATATGGTATTTTTTAAAATGAGTCTCTATAGGTATAGCGAAAAATTCATTGTCTGCCATGAGGATCAGGCTGCTCGTGTAATCGTTATCCGGGCTTTTATTGGTCATCCGGATCCAGACGTTGAACAGCTTCTCGCGTTCGGGTTCAAGGATAAAATGATCGGGTTTGATGCTGATATGAGCCGGACTGTTCGTTCTGCCGGAAGAAAAAAGGCCCAGGGAAAAGACCTTCACAGGGGCTTGGTCCGGCAGGGACGAGACGCAATGAAAAGACTGGTAATAGTCCATCCCCGCCCCGGCTGGATTAAAAGTGATGCGGGAAGGCGTTATTTTTATGTTACGGCCCTTTTTATCCAGGACCATGAAATTTTTATACAGCTCCCGGGAAAAAGTTTCCGCGTACAGGTTCTTCCCGCGGACACGGAAGACCACGCTGTACTCCCCGGGTTCATGATGAAAAAAATAGTTCTTATATAAACCGTCATTCTTCCGGCCGTCGTTGTGGAGACCGTCATCGTAAAGATCCATAACTAACCGCTCTTTTCCCCGGTTGATAAGGGCTGTAATCTTGGCCCCTGTTATGGGAAGATCATCCTGAAAAGCCAGGACGGACATTTCCACAGGTTCTTCACGGCTGAACATTTTTTTCGGCAGAAAAGAAGTAACAGCCAGGGCTGAATTGATAAAACCCTGGAAAGAAACTTTATTATTCCTGTTATGGCTGTTCAGGAACCGGAAAACGTAAATATTCTCTTCAAGATCACGAAGATCAAAGAACTGAAAACGGCTGAACTTACTGAGGTTAAACTGTTTTTTTTCCGGTACCATTTTTATCACCACATCTCCTTCTTCCCAGAAGGCAAAGAGGTTCATCTTTTTCATGCTCCTGTCAGGAGAGAATGTGATGTTCGTGGCCTGACCGGGTCTCAGGACCAGTTCGGATGAAAAAAAGACCTTCCGGTTCACTTCGCGGTTGATAATCTCACTGTATACATTCTGGATCTTGAAACTGTCAGGGATCTTAAAATATTCTCCGCCGGTACTTTCCGCTATTTCATTAAGGAAAACATTGTTCACGTTCTGTTTCAACCCTACGGTGTACACGGAAGTCTGAAAGTCCCTGAACTTAAGATGGTTCTTAAAATAAGGGGCTGTGTTCTCTCCGTCTGTCAGGAGGATCACGATGGTCCGGCACTCTTTGCCGGCCTTTTTCAGTTCTTCCAGGGCTTTATCCAGGCCATCGCCGATATTGGTCTCGCCATTGGCATCGATAAGGGCCAGGGCTTTTTCCAGAAGATACAGGTTTTCGATACCGGTCAGCGGTATCAGCGTCTGTGCTTCGGAACTGAAACGCACAAGGCTGAATTTCCGGATCACACCGCTGGCCTGGGCATACTGGATAATATGACGGATGGCTCTTTGCCTGAAATTCGGCTGGTCATTCAAATACATACTGGAAGATGTATCCACCACTAAAATAAGGTTTAGGGAAGGAGTTTGGTATGTTACCAGGTCCTTTCTGGTCATTTCCAGGATTGTTCGGTTTTCCCGGAGCACTCTGATGGTCAGCGGATATGTCCCGTCCTTTTTCTGATAAGGCAGGCGCGGTACATAGATCCTGTAATGGTCATAGGTGTTCTGGAACATGAAATTCTTAACATCCCTGCTGCCGATGGAAAAAGTGAAGTTCTTTTCGGAAAAAAAGAAGAGGTTCCGGCCTTGGTCGTCTTTCAGGGAAAAAGAAAAAGAAAGGCTTCCGGGATCATTGTAAGCCCCGGAGATGTTCTCAATTACTTTAAAATTGACGATACTGCTGGGTTGATAATCCATCCTTTCATCAAGGGGGTTATAGGAAAAAAGGGATAAAGGTAATAAGGTAAAAAGAAGAAAGAAGGGGGATTTAACGGCTTTCATCATTATTTATTTAAAAATGAACCGTAAACGATTCGGTTCGCGCTGATGAGTTTATCCGGAACTGTCTTCAGGGAAAGCGCAGTGATGCTGCCGTTCTCGGACCCAAAGATGATCTCCAACTGCTTATCCCGGTTGATATCAGCCAGGACCGGCGAGGAGGAGATGGAGTTTCCCGTAAAATAAGGCCGGACCAGGTCCTTGCCGTTCTGTCCGTTCAGGATATATACATTACCGTTCCGGGAAGTCAGGACAAGGTCATCGCTGGTATCGTTGTTCATATCGAACACGGCAGGCGATGATGTGAATGCGTCTTGGGATTTCGTGTCATACGACCAGGCTGATTTTAGTGTGGCACTGGAGAAGGTTCGGACCGTCCCGTTCTGTAAAGGCACAACAAGCAGAGGCTGGATGGGATTATTGATAATGACGGGCGTGGATACGATCCCTGAACCTGTATTGACGGAAGCGATGATCCTGCCTGTGCGACTGTTGATTTTATAAATAGTCCCCTGTTCGTCGCCGATGAAGAACGTGGTCTTATCCAGGCTGACGGCTGAGGAATTAACCGGTCCTTCTGTTGCTGTTTCCCATATCTTCGAGCCTGTTCGTCCGTCTATCCCGTATACGGTATTTTCCGGAGAGCCGATGACCAGGTCGCTGATTCCGTCCTGGTTGATATCCATAGCCAGAGGTGTTGAAAAGAAACGGCCTTTTGTGGCTTTTGTCTTCCAGATCAGCCATCCCCGGTCGCCGTCAAAAGCGTACAGTTTCCCGTCCTCAGCACCTACGACGATATCCAAGACCTCATCTCCGTTGATCTTCAGGACCAGGGGAGTGGAAATAACAGGGCTGTCCAGGTCCTGCCTGATGGTGGACCAGATACAGCGTTTATCGCTGTCGAGCAGATAAAGTCTGTTCTCCCCGGTAGCCAGGACGATGTGTTTCTCCCTGGATGACCTTTGCAGAAGGACGGGCGAAGCCAGGAGCGGGCTTTCCGTTTCAAAGAAAAAATGGCGTTTGCCGGTGAAACCGTCAAGGCTGTATAATTTTCCGTCCGATGAGTTTACGATCACATCATTGACGTGGTCATTATTAATATCCGCGACCAGGGGCGTGGAATAAACAGGGGCCAGTGTCCTGTATTCCCAGAGCTGGTCCAGTGTCATATTCTGGATCCGGACAGGTCTCACATACTTAAAACCGAGGAATCCGGACAAGAGCAGAGCTGTGAGGTTGAACACGACAAGGAGGATCCTGATCGTTCTCCGGGAAAGGGCGGGTAAGGGGAAATGGAAAGGTATCTGGAACTTGAATCCTTTCCGGCTTATCTTGATATCCATCTTTTGGAGGAAATCATCCACGTCCTTGTTAAAATCGGTCAAACCCACAAGTTCATAGGACAAATTCGGTTTTTCATTTTCGAACATAGATACTTTTTTATCGGCAGATGAAAAAAAATGAAAAGGGAGTAAAAAGCCTCTTTCTTAAAAGAATTGCTTGATTTTTATATTTGTTTGGGTATAATTCAATGATATGGAGCAGAAAGAATTCAAGCATGTGAAATATAATCCTGATAAGTTCAAGATCAAATACAACGACATCGTTTTCAAGGATATCAATGAATTCGTCGTGGACCTTGGAAACATCTTCACCCTGATGAGTAAGGCGTTTCAGGATTTTAAAGCGGATTCCAGCCTGATGACCGGGGAAGAGATGAAACAGCAACTGGAGGTCATAGCCAGCACATTAAAATGCATGAAAGATGACCTGGAGAAAAGGCTGGATTATATCACGGATACGAACCAGGTCTCCGAGACCGTGACAGGCAAGGTCAGATCCAAGCTCCTCCAGCTTAACGCTCTGAGCCGTTCCATAGATTTTTCCAAGGATACGGCGAACAACCTGGATATCCTTACCGAATTCTATTACAAACGTGTCTTGGAAGAAAAAGTGGCAGTCACGGGAAAATTTTTTTCCAAAAAGAAAGAATAAGCCTTTCCGGCAGCTTCAATCGATATGCGGTTTGATGTTCTTGTCGAATACTTCTTTGTTCGGGATCAGCATCTTTATCTCTTTGATACCGATGAACTTCAGCGTTACAAAAGCTCCCACGATCATGCTGACGATCGTGGAAAAGAACCTCCAGAGAACGGTGTAGATCCCCAGTATGGACGAGGGGATGAGGTCCGCGAAAAAGGTCATGAAACTGATCTCGATAAAACCGCTGCCGCCCGGTGTGGGGATGAAATACATGATGAAGTGGATAACGATCTGGGTGATAATGGCAAAAAAGATAAGATGCCCGAGATTGATCTTGATCTGGGGATACAGGAAATAAAGCAGGAAAGGCGCGATCAGGAACTGGCTGATGATGATGAGCAGGGTGAAGAAAAACCCGCCGAACAGCTTGGCCTTATGGTATTTCCAGCAGCTGATGTTGATCTCGTTGAAAGCGTCGATCTCCTTCACGATAAGGCTGATCCAGTGCTTGTACCTTTCTTTGGAGATGAGCTTGACCTTCTTTAAAAGGGTGATGATAAGAATGGAGAACCTCTTCAGTATCTTGGGCTTGACCAGGAGGTAGATATAACCCAGGAGCAGGAGGAAGGATATAATAAGGCTGTAGATGAAAAAAGTGGAAAGGAGCTTTGAGGCAAGGAGGCTGGGTCTGAACAGGATGCAGATAGGCGTTGCCAGGCCCAGGGCAAAGAGCGTAAGGCTGAGCCTGAGGAATGAGATAGCCGTACCTTTCCCCACTCCGATGCCGTTCTGGTACATGATATAAATAAGGGAAGCGGCCCCGCCGCTCTGGAAAGGAGTGATGCCGGAAAAGAAAAGGTTTGAGAGAATGGCATAAAAGGCGGCTTTAAACCTGATCCGGGCATGGCCGATGCCTGCGATCAGCTGGAGTTTGAAGATTTCCATGAGCCAGTTCACGACAATAAGGCCCAGCAGGACCAGGATATCGGTTCTTCTTATCGTCTGCAGGGCCTTAAGAGTATCCTGGTTGAACGTGCGGAACAGGATGATGACGACAGTGAGGACCGTGATCAACAGGAATAACAGGATCCCAAGCTTTATTGAATATTTGCCTTTCTTCATTCAAAATTATGATCGGAATAAATCCCTCAGATAAAGTCCGATGATCAGGAGCAGGTTGATGACTTCAACGCGGTTCAGGATCAGGGTTTTGACTTCGCGGTAATTGGGGAAAAAGAACATGAGGATCAGCAGGACCGTGGCGATGAAAACAACGATCTGAGTGAATACGTTTTTTTGCATGAGATACCTCCCGGCTGTTTGGTTTTTAGATCCTTTCAGGAACCGATACTGTAAAATGTATCGGTAAAATTATGAAATTAAATATAACGAATTTTATTCCAATGGCAATGTTTTTATGCCTGTAATATGTCGCCAAACAGAATGAGGCCATGAAGTATTTCCCTTTTACTCATTCTCGGTCTGCATCGATTTAAGGAACTTAGTTATTGGTTATGAGTCCATGGTATAAAACTATGCTTAAGATCAGACAAACTTTATACAAGTACTAATAACCAACTAACCAAGAACTAATAACGGTTTTATTGCCCGCGGCCGAGGATAAGGACATTGATCCGGCCTGCGCCCGCTTCCTTTAATGTACGGGAGCATTCCTGGACCGTTGCCCCTGTTGTGTACACGTCATCGAAAAGAAGGATGCGTTTCCCGCGGATAAGGGGGAGGGAACGGGCCGTGGTCCGGAAAGCCTCTTTGAGATTGACCAGTCTCTCTTCCTTCTTTAATCCGGATTGGGCCTGAGTGTTCCGGACCTTGATCAGGGCCTTTTTCAACACCGGAATACCCAGTTCCTGCGATAATAACCGGGTGATAAAAAAGGTCTGGTGAAATCCCCGTTCCATCAGACGGTCGCGGGCCAGGGGGACCGGGATGAGGACATCGTTTCCGCGGAGAAAATCATCTTCTATCCTTTTCAGTATGAGACGTGTGAAATCATGAGCCATCTTCCAGCGGGAAGAGAACTTGTACAGGTGAATGGCTTCCCTGAACGTGCCTTCATAAACACCCACGCTCCGTATCTCCTGGTAATCGAACCGTTTATTGCTGCATTCCCGGCAGACGCCATCCGGTGTGATGATACGCTTACCGCATTTCCGGCAGAAATCCTTTCCGGTCAGTTCAAGTTTTTCCCAGCAGGATGAGCAAAAACAGTTCGTGTCCCCGTGCGAAAGCTTTTTGTCGCAAATGTGGCAGTAATTGGGAAGTATAAAGTGAATGAAGGTATCAAGCCATTTCATCAAGCACCTCCCGGACCGTTCTTCTAAGCCTTCGGCCGGACAGGCAGAAAGGCCAGTTGTTGCTGATGACCAGACCGGCCTTCTTTTTCTTGACGTTCAGAGGGAGCTGGGATCGCCAGGCGAAATCAAATTCTCCGTAGCTCATCTTTCCTGTCCTTAAATAAGAGATAAACTTGTATGTGCTGACCGTGATGATAAGGTCCATCATATCCTGAAGGCTAAGTTCAAAGATAAGGGCTGCGTCCACGACCAGGATTTTTGTTTTTTTCTTTTTGTATGATGCGATCCCGGCGCGCAGCTGCCGGACCAGTTCCGGATGGATGATGGCATTCAATCGCACCAGTTGTGTCCTGTCCCGGAAAACGATCTTCCGGAGAAGAGGACGGCAAATCGTGCCGTTCATGCATACTTTTTCGCCGAACGTCCTGATCACTTTTTTTTTCACGTTTCCGGAAGCCAGTATCCGGTGGCTTAATTTGTCCAGATCAATGACCGGGCAGCCGTGCTCTTCAAAGAGACGGGCCAAGCTGCTCTTGCCTGAACCGATGGGACCTGTGATGCCTATAATTTTCATCAATGGGCCTCTCCCCAATTGGGTCCGAAATTCATCTCTACCCTGATGGG
>JAQTRT010000166.1 GCA_028711675.1 bacterium
ACGCTCTTCCGATCTGTTGAAAAAACAGATATCGATATTGGATTTGTGGACGAATTCGGTCAGGCCCGTATAATGGCTTTTCATACGCTCCTTGTATTGTTCCTGAAGAGAACCGGCGTTGACGGTCAGTTCTTCGTTGTTCTCCATGTCGATGAACCTGGTATTGGTCTTGAAAGGGAAATCCTGTTCACACGGGTCATTCACCGCGAACAGTATAATATCGTTCTTCTTGCTCTTCAGGTATTGCACACCGTCCGTGATCTCCCGCAGATCGCCTAAAAAATCGGAGATAAGGACGACCAGCGACCTCTTTCTGATCTTCTCGCTCAGATAGATCAGGTTCTTCCTGAACTCGCTTCCGGCACGGCCGGCTTGTTTTTCCAGCTCGTTCAGTATCTCATTGATGCGGATGAGTCTGTTCCCGGGCGGGTACGCCTTATCGATCCTGTCCGAGAAGAGGTTCAAGCCTACATAATCGTTCTGGAGAAGGCCGAGATACAGAAGGGACCCCGCGATATATTTAGCGTATTCCAGCTTGGTCCATTTCCCGCTGTACTTGAAGTCCATGGACTTGCTGATGTCCAGGATGACATTCACATACAGGTTCGTCTCTTCATCAAAGCGTTTGATGTAAAAACGGTCGGTCTTGGCCCACAGCCTCCAGTCGACATGCCTGAGCTCATCCCCCGGATTGTATTCCCTGTGATCTTTGAACTCCACGTTGATCCCGAAACGGTTGCTCTTATGGCGGCCGGAGAGAAGGCCTTCGACGATCTCTTTCACCTGCAGGGAAAAGGTCTTTATTCTGGAGAGATAAGCAGGATCAAAATATTTGCTGTACCTTGTCTTATTCATGATGACTTTCGGGACCTGTCACAGGCTGCTGTTACCGGCTATTTTTTTTTAGCCATATGGTCCAGTATCTTACTGAGGATATCGCCGGGCTTGATGCCTTCGGCATCGGCATTGAAATTCGTGATTACTCTGTGATTCAGCACGTTCTCCGCTACGAAATTAATATCATCCCGGCTGACGGCATAGCGGCCGTCCATGAGCGCCTTGACCCGTCCTGCATGCACCAGGAACTGGGTAGCCCTCGGCCCCGCCCCCCACTTTACGAACTGTTTCACGTATTCAACGGGATTGGCCTTGTCCGGCCTGGTCAGTCTCACCAGCTGGACCGCATATTGAAGGACAAAATCAGCGATAGGTACGGTCTCGACCATTTCCTGGAGCTCCAGGACCTTGTTCTTCCTGATGATCTTTTTTATCTTTGACAGGTTCCGCGTAGTATCGCTGTGGGCGATAATCTTTTCCATTTTTTCATCCGGATATTCCATAAGGATGCTGAAGAGGAACCGGTCCAGCTGAGCTTCCGGCAGGGGATACGTGCCTTCCTGCTCGATGGGATTCTGAGTGGCCAGGACAAAGAACGGCATATCCATGGTATAGGTCTTGCCGTTCACGGTTACGATCTTCTCCTGCATGGCCTGGAGCAGGGCGGACTGTGTCTTGGGCGGGGTCCGGTTTATCTCATCGGCTAAAAGGACGTTCGTAAAGACCGGGCCGGAGATGAACTTAAACTCCCTGTGTCCTTTGCCGCTTTCCTGGATAATATCGCTTCCCGTGATATCGGACGGCATCAGGTCAGGAGTGAACTGGACCCTGTTATAATCCAGGTCCAGGGCAAGCGCGAAAGCCTTGATCAGGAGCGTCTTGGCAAGGCCCGGGACCCCGATGATGATACTATGACCCCGGGCGACCAGTGAAATAAAGACCTTTTCGATGATCTCTTTCTGTCCTACGATGACCTTCTCGACCTCATGGAACAAGTCCTTCCTGAGTTGAGCTATTTCCAAAATGGTATGTTTATCGATCTTCATTTCACCAGCCTGAACTTATCTGTTCTTCTTATGTCTGTCTCTCTTTCTTCTCTTTTTCAGTTTGTGTGTAGCGATCTTTTGCAGTTTTCTTTTTCTTCCGCAGGGCATGGATACCACCTCCTTTTTATTGATTTTATTTCTTGATCTCTTCCACGTAATTCAGCCTGAGGTTGGAGAGTGTGGCTTTTAGGATATTCTCCTCTTCCTTGCTCAGATTCCCTTTTGTCTTCTCTTCCAGGATAGCCAGCAGGTCGATGATCTCCTGGACCTGTATCATATCCTTCTCCACTTTACCGGTCTGGGGATTGGGGATCTTGCCCAGGAACTGCCAGCCGATGGCGCCCAGCATGATAAGGTAAGAATAAAAAGTTAATTTCATCCGGCCTTCCTGGTCCGCACTGAACTGTTTATCCGTGCTGACCGGCTCAGAGGCCGCATTTTTCGGCTGGTCCTTCTTCGGATCCATAGAACCGTCCGTATGTCCTGCCTTGTCTTCGGCGATCTCCTTGGCGCTTTTTATTTCCTGATCGTTCTGGCCCATAGTGACCCTCCTCTCGTTTATTAATGCATGAAATATAAGAACTAAATTTATAAAATCAACAAAAATCTGGGTCTGCCAAGCATGGAAAGATTGAAAAGTGAAGACATTAAAGAGGGGGCCGGATGCCCGCCTCCTTAATGTTCATGTAAAGATCACTCTTTGGATTCTTCGGCCTTATCCTCTTCGACTTTTTCTTTTTTTTCAGCCACTTTCGCTTTAACGGCTTCTTTCTTCTCGGCCTTCTTTGTTTTCACAGCCTCTTTTTTCTCATTCTTCTTATTTTTGACAGCCTCTTTCTTCGCGTTCTTCTTCTCTTTTATCGCTTCCATTTTCGTGGTTTTCTTCTGAATCTTCATTTCTTTCTTACCGGTATTGCATTTTGCATCCGTACCGCCGGCTGTCAGGCTGACGGAAGAGAAAGAAATGAGACACACGAGCGCCAGAATACTGAAAATAATTTTCTTCAACATAAGAACAACCTCCTATAGCTGTTTTTTCTGAATGATCGGTATGCTATCAGGGAAGACGGTGTTTTCTTGATCTTCCCTAATTCTTCTTTCACCTCCTTATCTTGAATATTAAAGTCTCTTACTCGATTTGGAACAAACAAAACAAAAAAATATCCTGGTGAGATGAACGATTTTATCCTCCCTGGACACAGGTTATCCTGTCAAAGCCCCCTTATAACCTTCTATTATATCATTAGCTTAATAAAAGTCAAATCCTTTTTAAAATAGTCTAAAAGTAACACTATACCTTTAGGTACGGTGATTATCCGTTTTTGACAAAGATCATACAACCGTCAAGCAGCGGCGCACCTAAAGGTACGCCGCTACGGCCTGTTACTGTAATCGACGGGGCTGAAGACCCATCGCTATGCCGGAAAACTGATTTCTTTATCCGTACCGGTAAAAAATATATTGACTCTAAATTTTATAAACATATAATTGGACTATTAAAATCATGAACGGAGGGTACTTCCATGAAAAATAAAAGACCATACAACTTTAATCCGGGACCGGCCATCCTCCCTTTGGAAGTCATGCAAAAAGCGCAGGAAGAATTTTTAAATTTCAACAATACAGGCTTATCCATCGCGGAATCAAGCCACAGGGGAAAGGACTTTGAAGGTGTTGTCCAGCAGGCTCAGGAAAAAATAAAGAAGATCCTGAATATATCGGATGAATATAATATTCTCTTCCTTCAGGGCGGGGCCAGCCTGCAGTTCGGCATGATCCCCATGAACTTCCTGAACGGCAAGAATGCCGATTATGTCCTGACCGGATACTGGGCCAAACAAGCCGTCAAGGAAGCCAAGCTCTTCGGCCAGGTGAACATCGCAGCCTCATCTGAAGACAAAAATTTCTCAGTCATCCCGGAAAAATTCAATTTCTCTTCTGACGCCCAGTATGTCCATCTCACGTCGAACGAGACCATCCACGGTATCCAGTGGCGGAAATTCCCGGATACGGGCAATGTGCCCCTGATCGCGGATATGTCCTCGGACATCATCAGCCGCAGATTCGACATGAACAAGTTCAGTATGATCTATGCCGGCACCCAGAAGAACATGGGTACTTCAGGCGTGACCCTGGTGATCCTCCGGAAGGACCTGGCGGGAAAGGCAAATCCCAATCTCACTACCATGCTGAAATACCAGACTCACATTGAAAAGAACTCCCTGTATAACACGCCTTGTGTCATCGGGATCTATCTTACGAACCTTGTCCTGGACTGGGTCCTCAAACAGGGCGGCCTGGATGCCGTGGAAAAAATGAACAACGAAAAGGCCGCGATACTGTACGATTATATAGACAGCTCCAATTTTTATTACGGCTTGACGGAAAAGACCGACCGTTCCAAAATGAACGTTGTTTACCAGATCAAGGATGCCGCGGCAGAAGAAAAATTCATTTCCGAAGCAAAAGCCAGCGGGTTCATCGGCCTGAAAGGGCACAGGAACCTGGGCCATATCCGTGCTTCCATCTACAACGCCATGCCGCTCCAGGGAGTGAAAGACCTGGTCAGTTTCATGAAGGATTTCGCTAAAAAGAACGGATAAGGTGTATTATGCAGGCTGTCATTGAGAGGATCGAAGGAAACATCGCCGTACTTGAGATCGAAGGAAAGGTTCAGATCGAGCTTCCGGTCAAATTCCTTCCCCGGGGCGTCCGGGACGGAACCGTACTGAAAATGAGCTTTGAAATAGACAGGATCTCCGGACAGGAACGGGGCGACAAGGCAAGGGAGATCCAGGAAAGATTAAAGAACAGAAAATAAGGTGAGCAGAGAAAGACCTTTTATTTTATTCCTTCCCCAGTATTCTCATCGGATCGGCTTCGGCCACCTCAAACGGAGCCAGGCTTTATCCTCCATCCTGGCCCGGGATTTTAAGACGCTGATCCTTCCTTATCCCCTGCATAAAGAAGATGAAAAGCATTTTCAAGATCCCCGTCTGAAGTATATCGTGCTGGACCACCGTTATTACAGCAAGACTGATGTAAAAAGATTATCCGCATTTTCCGGCCTGGTCCTGATCGATTCCCCCCAAACCTTTCATACGAAGAAAAAAGCCGTTTACATCAATTCTTCCACTCCTATCCAGTATAAATTCCTGAGACCAAACCAGTTCCTTTACACAGGCCTGACCTGCCTTCCCCTGGCTCCCCTGCTCCGGGAGCATCTTAAAAAAAAGGATTTTGGCGGCAAAGGGATTTTCATCGGATTCGGGAATACAGACCCTAACGAATTGAGCCTGAAGGCGCTCAAATACCTGGAACAGGCAGGCATCCGGAAAGCTGTCACATTGAACATCGGCGGTCACTTTAAGCCGGGATATAAAGTACAGCTTAAGGAGTATATTAAAAAAAATTTCCCGGGCTGCGTCATCACGGAAAATGTAAAGAGTATCATCCCTCATCTCTTCAGGAACGGATATCTCATCACGTCATTCAGCATAACAGCCCTGGAAGCCATGATGATGAATAAAAAAACAGCTCTTCTGAACCATTCCCCTTATCACACTTTCCTGAGCAGGCGTTTTAACCGGCTCTTTTACCTGGGTACGTACCGGCGTACACCCGGCTTTCTGGTCCGGAAACGGCTAAAAAAATTCTTTGCTTCCTTTTCCCCCCTGCCTGTCCGTTCGTCCGGTTTTATTTCCAACAACCAGAACCTGGTCCGTATTTTCCGGAGTTCCGGCTCCCCTGGACCGGTCACCCGATGCCCGGTTTGCGGTTCCGGTAAAATCCAGACCGTGCTCAGGGAACACCGCAGACAGATGAACCACTGCGCTTCATGCCGGTCCAAGTTCCTGGACCCGGGGAAGGGGGAAAGAAAGCGGCCGAGATACACAAAAAATTATTTCCAGGATGAATACAAGGACCAGTACGGGAAGACCTATCTCGAGGACAGGGAGAACATCACACGGCTCAGCCGGGAGCGTTTGGGTCTCATGGCAGGCCTTATGCCGGAAGGTGTATCAGAAAAAAAACTCCTGGATATCGGCTGCGCTTTTGGTTTTTTTCTTGAGGAAGCCGGAAGAACGGGATACCGGACGTACGGGATCGAGATAGAAAAAAAAGCAGCGGAGTATGCTAAAAATGTCCTTAAATTAAATGTCATCCAGGGAGACTTTCTCTCCCGGGTCTTCAAGGATAAATTCGATGTCATGACCTTCTGGTATGTCTTCGAGCATTTCAGCCAACCGGACAGGATCATGAAGAAAGTAACATCCCTGCTCACACCGGACGGGTGGCTCTGCCTCTCCCTCCCCAACGGGGACGGCCCTTTCTACCGGTATAACAGGCTGGAATGGCTCCAGAGACATCCTGATGACCATTACTTCGACTACTCTGTCAAAGGCCTGAAGCTTTTCCTGGCCGGGTACGGACTGAAGCTTAAAAAGAAAAGGATAACAGGATTTCATCCTGAACGCTATATCGGCCTTCCGGCCTTTCTGAGACCTGTCTGGAAGGTCCTGCATCAGGGCGATACAATGGAATTATATTTTAATAAATCATGAGGCCGGAACTGCAGGAAATCAGCGGTATAATGATATCTTGATATATTTGTCGATCCCGGCGCCTTTGACCCACAGGACATACACTTCACTTGAGACCTTTTTCCCGTCCTTGTCCTTATAATCCCAGATACAGGTATTGAATCCGGGCAGGACCTGTTTTTTGATCTCCCTGATCCTGCGGCCGATCCGGTTATACACCGTGCAGGTCACTTCCCCGGCCTTCTGAGCTTCGAACATGACGGTTACGGAACCGGTCTGGTCCATATTCCGGAAAGAATTATCGACACGCACGTCTCCGCTGCCGCTGAGCTGAACGTTGTTCACGGAAACAGCCAGGTCGATCTCCTTCTCTTCGCCCACATCCTTATAGTCATAGGGTTTTATTTTCAATTTAACGTCATTCAGGACCTTTTCTCCCAGGTCCTTTATAGAATCCCAGGTAAAAACATACTCGATCCCCTGGGTCCTGTTCTCTATCTCTTCCCTGACCGTGGCGCCCTGCCATTCGATACCGGCAGCCGGGCTCTGGAAATAGAACATATACTTGATGTTATCATTGTCCTGGTCATTCACCCTGACCTTGACCTGTATGTCTCCGCGCTGATATCCCCCGGCCGTATCGGTTATCCTGATATATTCAACCACGGGAATGGAATTGGCAAGGGATTTTATCCTGTTCGTATTACCGTTCACCGGCAGGCCCGTGGGTATGGTTACCATACCCGAGTTGGTCCCTTTG
>JAQTRT010000167.1 GCA_028711675.1 bacterium
TGTTCGCCGTTTATCTCCATCTTCACGGCCGATCTCAGAATATCACGGATACTGAATAAGCTCATGGGGCTTCCATCCTTTTCAGGTTATTTTAAGCTCCTGATGCTTCAGAAGGATTTGGTCAGCCAGCTGGTCAAGGGCCTTCAGGCCGTCGGCCTTGGGATAACCTTTGACGAGGACCTGGGGCAGGACCTCCGCCTTCAGGTTCGTCAGCATCCCCGTGATGGTCTCCGCCAGTCTGCCTCCCCAGCCGAAAGAACCGATGAGGGAAAGGAACTTTGTTTTAGGCCGCAGGGCATTGACCAGAAAAGCCGCGTAAACCGCGGCAGGATGGGGACCGGCCAGGACCATGGGAGTTCCCAGGACTATGGTGGCGGCATCGACCAGATTAATGGCCAGCTCGCCCAGGTCTGTCTTGGTAAGATTGAAAGGCTTGACCGTGATGTTCCTCCGCATCAGAGCTTCGGTAAAATATCCGGCCATGCGGGCCGTACTGCCGTGCATGGACACGTACGGAAGGAGTACTTCGTTCTTCACCTGGTCCGAGGTCCAGTCCTTATAAGCGCGTATGACGAAGTCCGGACGTGTGTACACAGGGCCGTGACTCGGTGCGATCATGCTGATCGGGATCCCGTCCAGTTTCTCCAGATTGGTCCGGATACTGCTCCGGAACGGCATCATGATCTCGGCAAAATAACGCTTGGCCGAACGGATGACGATCTCTTCTTCTTCCGTAAAGAGCCTGCTGGCGGCCAGATGGGAACCGAAAAAATCGCAGCTGAACAGGATCTTCTCTTCGCGCAGGTAAGTGACCATGGTCTCAGGCCAATGCACCCACGGTGTCAGAATGAACTCAAGGGTATATGACCCCAGGGAGAGCGTCTCCCTGTCCTGGACCGTGATGAACTTATCCTCCGGGATCAGGAGGAGGTCTTTCAGAAAGTCCCTGCATTTGGCATTAGTCACTACTTTAGCCGCGGGAAAGAGCTCCAGCATCCGGGCCAGGCTGCCGGAATGGTCCTGCTCCGCATGGTTGGCTATGAGATAATCTATTTTTTTGATCTTCAGCTCATTCAGGTGATCGATGAGGTCCTGGACCTTCTCAGGGTCAACGGTATCAATCAGAGCCGTTTTTCCGGACCCTTTGACCAGATAAGCGTTATAGGTGGTACCGTCAGGCAGGGGGATAAGCTCATCGAACAGTCGCCGGTCCCAGTGCAGGGCGCCCACAGAAAAAATACCGGCTTTGATCTCAAAAATTCCCATTTAATCCTCCGGTTCGAAAGAATCTTTAGCTGCCCCGCAGACAGGACAAACCCAATTGTTTGGTATGGATTCGAACGCTGTGCCGGGATTGATCCCGGAATCAGGATCGCCCTTGGCCGGATCGTAAATATAACCGCATACCGTACATCTGTATTTCTTCATTTTTTTTCTCCTTATGTTTTTCCGGTATTGATGTATGTAGGCGCTGTTTTCGGAGAAAGTCCCTTTTTCACCTGGTGGTAGTACGTATAGGTCATGGGTTCGCCCTGTGCCAGGATATCCGCGTCCACCAGCCGACCCACGATCAGATCATGCGATCCGGCGTCCCTGAACTCACCCGTTACTTCACATTCCATGTATGCCAGCGTGTGGTCAAGTACGACAGGGACCCCGGTCTTTCCTGTCCGGAACCGGACATCCTTGAATTTTTCAATATTCCGGCCGGACTTGAATCCGAAAGTACCGATGAAAGGCATGGGTGTATCCTGGCCCAGCACGGAGAGGGAAAAAAAACCGGACTGCTTGACGTACTCATAGGTCAGGTTCTGCTTATTAAGGCAAATGGCTATCTGGACAGGCTCGGACGTAACCTGGAATACGGTATTGGCGATCTGGCCGTTGAACTTCCCCTCCTTGAGGGAACCGACGATATAAAGACCGTAACTGATGCAATACAAAGCTGATAAATTCAAAGGGAACCTCCTTATCAAGGATCATTTGATCCTGGATACTACTGTGTAACCGGCTTTTTCAACGGCCGCCCGGATATCGGCCTCGGTCCGGTCACCGGTTACTTCCACTTCTTTCTTCTTCAGATCAATGTTCACACCGCTCACTCCTGACAGGGACTGAAGAGAACCCTTGATTGTTTTTACACAGTGCCGGCATTCCATGTCCGGAACACTGAAGATCATCCCTGTATGCATGATCTTTTTTCCCCGCTGCCGGAAGAACGCGTTCAGGATAAAAAAAACGAGCAGGATACCGGAAACGGTATTAACCCACTCCGGCATCATAAGCATCCCGGGCATAAAGTATTTAATGTCCTTGCCGGCGGAAAACCATATCGAATCAAGGAACATCCCGGACAGGACAGCCGTTACGGTTATGGAAAAAAGATAGATTACAAGGGACCGCTTACCCAGTTTTCCCAGAACGAACGAGATCGTGGCCGTATTGCTGGCAGGTCCTGTAATCAGAAAGACCAGGCCGGCACCCGGCGTCATCCCTTTCAGGATAAGGGAAGCGGCAATGGGGATCGATCCCGTGGCGCAGACATACATGGGCAGCCCGATGAGGACCATCAGGGGATAAGCCAGTTTCGGGTCTCCCAGATACTGCTGGATGAGGGAGGTCGGGACCAGATAGCTGATCAGCCCGCCGATCACAACGCCCAGAATGATCCATTTTCCTGTATCCCCGACCAGGTCGAAAAAAGCGTACCGGAACATGGCTTTAATCCGGACAGACAGGCTATGGCTGTGGGGATCAGTCTCGCTGCAGACCGTGCAGGAAAATCCTTCCTGCATGGGCTTCTCCTTCTCATGGTCGCCTATCATGGTGAGTGTTCCGGCAAGGAAACCGGCCAGCAGAGCGGCAACAGGCCTGATAACGGCAAAGACAGGGCCCAGAAGGGAATAAGTAGCCAGGATGGAATCAACACCTGTTGCGGGCGTGGAGACCAGAAAAGCCATGGCAGCCCCTTTACCAGCCCCTTCTTTACGCAGATGAGCGGTCACAGGTATCACACCGCAAGAACATAAGGGTAAAGGCACACCGAACAAGGATGCCTTGGTTATGGAAGCAAGATTATTCCTGGAGAAATGTTTATAGATCTTCTCGCGCGGGATAAGGATATAAAGGATGCCTGCCACAAAGAATCCGAACAATAGATAAGGGGACATCTCAGCCAGAAGAGACCAGACAGCAAGAAATAAACCTTCTATTGTCCGCATAATTTTTCCATCCTTGGTATACCATACCATTCGAGCTGCCCTGCTGAACAGTCTTCATTGATATACTTCACTTAAACGCGACAACCATGACATATAAGCACTTATCATGGATCGTCAACAGGAAACAAGCATTATTTATTATCAAGGATCCCCCGGAACAGATTGATACAGCACGGCAAGAGGAACAGCTGGAGGATAAGCCCCGGCATATTCTGCTTTAAGCCTTGAAAGAAAAAAGAGATATTCTTATCCATGATCAGGAAAAAGAGGGCCAGCAACAGCCTGGAGAGGATGAGGCTGAACAGGATCGATAAAAACGCGTTCCATTTCCATTGTCTGAAAGAAAGACCGGCTAAAAGCCCGAGCAGCAAGTATTCCGGTATCATCATTTTCAGGGCAGGCAGGAGAGGCATACCGGAAATAAAATGGTTCAGGAGAGGAATGAGGATGCCCGAAAGGATCCCCGTTTCCCATCCGAATAATGCGCCTGCCAGAAGCACGATAAAAGGGATCGGCAGAAGACTGCGCCCCAGTTCCGGGCCAGCGGCCAGGTGGATCAAGTTAGGAACAGCCACACCCAGAAGAAGGATAAGGACAAAGAGGGCTGCCCTTGTCCTGCTCTTCCATCCGGATAAGGAACCTGAATGATTTGTGGTATTCATGGTCATCCTCCCTCGATTTGGTAAATCTAAAATTACTCCTTTCTTTTCGAATGTCAAGGAAAAAGGGGGACGGTGCTTGACATTTTGACATTTGACATTTTTTCGTACATCAAATGAAAAAATAAAATATACAATATGTCAAAATGTCAAGCACCGTCCCCCTTTTTTCCCCTTTTCTCTTGACATTGTTTTTATCTTTTCTAACTTATCTGCATGAATTATGACTTCATCGTATTACAGACCGATTTCGGGCTCAACGACCATTTTGTCAGTGTGGTGAAAGGCGTTATCTATACCATCAATCCCGAAGTCAGGATCATTGACCTGACCCATCAGATCCAGCCCCAGAACATTATGCAGGCAGGCTTCCTCCTGAAACATTCCCATGTTTATTTCCCGGCAAGGTCCATCTTTGTCAGTATCGTGGACCCGGGCGTGGGTACCGGACGGGAGATCATCCTGCTCCAGAAAGGGAACCAGATCTTCCTGGCGCCGGATAACGGCCTCCTCACCCTGGTCGCGGATGATCCCCATACCCGTGCATATCAGCTGACAATCCCCAATAAATACCTGAAACATCCTGTTTCCCAGACCTTTCACGCCAGGGATATCTTTGCTCCCATGGCCGCATACCTCAGCAAAGGGATCAGTATCAAGACCGTTACCCGGCCTATTCCTGAAATGAAAAAACTTGAATTCCCTGATGTAAAACTGGCGCGGAATGAAATGACGGGAAGCGTGATCTATGTGGACCATTTCGGCAACCTTATCACCAATATCACAAAAGATCTTTTCTTTGAGTTCATTAAACTGAAAGGGACCTTTTACATCCAGGTCCACAACCATAAGATCACTGCTCTCTCCCGCAATTATTCCATCAGGGAAAAGGCAGGGGCCTTGTTCAACAGCTTTGACCTGCTGGAGATATTCTCGCCCGGCCAGGAGGCTGCGCAGGTCCTGAAGGCCTCCGGCGGCGAAGAGGTCCGGGTCCTGACAAAATAAAAATAATTTGACAAAAGAAAAATATTCATTAACATGATTTAAGTTCATCAAATCCAGAACAGGAGGGAAGTAAACATGGCTGCAAAAGTACTGGTATGTGATTCCATATCCGAAGACGGGATAAAATACATGAAGGATAACGGTCTGGATGTAACGGTCAAGACCGGAATGACCCCGGACGAACTGATCGCCAACATCAAGGAGTACAACGCCATTATCGTCAGAAGCGCCACCAAGGCCACAGCTGACGTCATCGCGGCCGCGGATAACCTGAAACTGATCGTGCGCGGCGGCGTAGGCGTTGACAACATCGATGTGAAAGCAGCGGAAAAAAAGAAGGTCCAGGTAAGGAACACACCGGGCGCTTCCACGGTTTCTGTCGCAGAACATACCATGGCACTTCTCCTGTCCCTGGTCAGGCAGATACCGGCCACGGATAAAAGCATGAAGGAAGGCAAATGGGAGAAAAAAAAATTCGAGGGCACAGAACTGTTCGGCAAGACCCTTGGCCTCATCGGTTCCGGCCGGATCGGGACAGCGGTCGCCAAACGCTGCCAGGCCTTTGAAATGAAAGTCATGGCTTATGATCCTTATGCCGATGACAAAACCCTTCTGGCCGGCAACATCAAACCCGTTAAGGACCTGGATGAACTGCTCAGGCAGGCTGACATCGTCTCTCTCCATATACCCAAGACCGAGGAGACAAAGAACATCCTCAACAAGGAAAGGATCAGCAAGATGAAAGATGGTTCTATCATCGTCAATGCCGCACGCGGCGGTGTTGTGGATGAAGAAGCCCTGGCAGAAGCCTTGAAATCAGGAAAGCTATACGGCGCAGCCCTGGACGTTTTCTCAACCGAGCCGCTGCAGAATTCGCCGCTTACAGGACTGTCCAACGTTGTCCTGGCCCCTCACATCGGCGCAGCCACTAAAGAAGCGCAGAAACGGATCGGCCTGGAAGCAGCTAAGACCATTGTAGAATTCTTTAAATAAGCAGGGATGATCTAAAACGATAAAAAAGAAGGGGCAGCCGGAAGAAGGGATTTCAAAAAAACAGGAACCGGCTATACGGGATTTATTCGCGGGCGCGGGCCATGCGGTAATCAAGATAATAAAAGATAAGCTCGCCCATTTTCTTCTTCTTGACATACAGGGGAACGATCAGCTTCCCGGCCACCCTGTCGTTCCTGATGTAATTATGCTCGCTCACTACCAGGTTATTCTCTGAAAAATCAAGCACCTTGCTCTTCCTTTGCTTTTTCAGGTCTGAGATAAGGACCTTGAGGTCGTTTTTCACCTTGCTCAGGGTCTCCCGGCTGACCGGCACATACACATGGATATTGGTATAGTATTTCTTGTTGATCTTGATGATCATGATGGTGATATCAGAATTGAATATCCCCTCAAACTTGTAGATCACTTCCAGCAGGTTGATGATGCCTTCCACGTTCTTGGAATAACGGAAAACTTCGTATACAAGATTGATGTTCTCGACGAACTTCTTGTTCTCCACATAGTTCTCGTTGTAGATATCGACCTTGATGGATTTCTCGATCCTCTTCAGGTCATCGATATCCAGGATATAATTCTTTAAAAAATCGATAATGGAGCTCTCGTCCTTATCTTTTATTTTTTTAAATTCTTCCATTACATACTCCCTGCTGGTCCCGGTCCGGGACCGGATGCGAAGGACCAAAACGGCGAAAAGATCACGTGAAGGACCGGATGGCATCTTCTTCGGTCTCATAGATATCGAACATGTCGATAAGCTCAACGATCTTGAATATCTTCTTGGCTGTTTCGTTCAGTTTGATGAGCTTCAGCTGGCCGTTGATCTCCTTTAATTTCCGGGAAACAGCGATGAAAACACGCAGGCCGCTGCTGCTGAGATATTCGATATCGTTCAGGCTCAGGATCAGCTTTTTTTTACCGGCCTGAATGAGCTTGCCCAGCTCGGTTTCGATCTCCGATGAATAGAACACATCCAGCCGTCCCTTCAGGTTCACTATAGCCATATCAGGTTTATCATTTACGTTTTTGATCTCCAGACTCATAAAAACCTCCTAATTGATGGATGATTTATCAAAATCATCATGATTTCCTTCATTCAGGTACTTAACCATCCGCAACTCGTTTTCTCTTCTTCCATCGGTATTTTTAAAGTAAAAATTCACTTCATTCATGAATTTCTTCATTAAAAAAAGGCCGAGGCCTCCCAGCTTCCTGTCGCTCAGGTTCTGGGTCAGGTCAGGCTTCGGAACTTCCCGGGGATTGAAGGTATGGCCCTTGTCAT
>JAQTRT010000168.1 GCA_028711675.1 bacterium
ACCCTGCTCCTGGAGACAGATTCCCCCGTGTATGAAGGTGTCCGGGACAGCCTGGCCGGCTTCGCGGAACTGGTCAAGAGCCCTGAGCATATCCATACCTATAAGATCAGCCCCCTTTCCCTCTGGAACGCGGCGTCAGCGGGATTGACCCGGAAGTATATACTGGCCGTTCTGACGAAATATTCCCGGTATGAGATCCCCGAGAACATTATCCTGGACATCGAGGATACCATCGGCCGGTACGGGAAAGTGAAGCTCATCAAGAAAGAGGAGGAGTGCTATCTTTTTTCCGAGGATGAACTGCTCATCACGGAGATCGTGAACAACAGCAAGGTCAAACCGTTCCTCGTGCACCAGGTGGACCATCATTATATCAAGATCAACAGGAATTTCCGCGGCCATGTCAAACAAAAACTCCTGGAACTGGGCTTCCCCGTAGAGGACCTGGCCGGTTATAAGGAAGGCGCTCCCCTGGCCGTCGAACTGAGACAGAAGACCCATTTAACGCACAGGGAGTTCCATCTCCGGAAATACCAGACAGAAGCAGCCGATATTTTTTATGCCGGCAACACGCTGAAAGGCGGGAGTGGAGTGATCGTGCTTCCCTGCGGGGCAGGCAAGACCATCGTGGGACTGCGGATCATGTCCATGCTGAATACAGAAACCCTGATCCTGGTCACCAACATCACAGCAGCCAGGCAGTGGATAGAGGAGATCATCGATAAGACGGGTGTGACCAAGGACCAGGTCGGCGAATACAGCGGAGAGGTGAAGGAATTAAAACCCATTACCATCGCCACATACCAGATCCTGGTATACAGAAAGAAAAAACAAGAGGATTTCATTCATTTTAATATATTCAACAAGAAGAATTGGGGCCTTATCATCTATGATGAGGTCCATCTGCTCCCGGCACCGCTCTTCCGTATGGTGGCCGAGCTCCAGAGCATGAAACGGCTTGGTCTGACAGCCACTCTCATTCGCGAGGACGGTAAACAGGGCGATGTCTTCAGCCTGATCGGGCCCAAGAAATATGATGTGCCCTGGAAAGAACTGGAGAAACAGGGATGGATCGCCAAGGCGGTCTGTTATGAGATACGCGTGGATATGAACAGGGCCTTACGGTATAAATACGCCGTAGCCGGATCCAAGGAGCAGTTCCGAATTGCTTCCACTAATCCTCTGAAGATGGACATCATCAGGGCTATTGTCCAGGAACATAAGAACGATAATGTACTCGTCATCGGCCAGTATATCGACCAGCTCCAGGAGATAGCCCGCGACCTGAATGCTCCGCTGATCTACGGCAAGACCAAGAACAGGGACAGGGAGGACCTGTACCGGCAGTTCAAGGAAGGAACGATCAAGGTACTCATCGTTTCCAAGGTGGCTAATTTCGCCGTGGACCTCCCGGACGCCAATGTGGCCGTCCAGGTATCGGGTACGTTCGGTTCACGCCAGGAAGAAGCCCAGCGTCTGGGACGGATCCTCAGGCCCAAGAGCGAGAATAACCAGGCTTTTTTTTATTCCATTATTACAAAAGAGAGCTGCGAACAGATCTTTGCCTTTAAAAGGCAGTTGTTCCTGGTCGAGCAAGGATATAAATATGTCATCAAGGACCAGATTAAATAACCATTTCCTGTATAACCTGTTCTGTGTGGCTAATTTTTTCTTCCATCATAAGATCACCAATAAGAACCTCATCAGCCAAAAACTGAAAAAACTGTCCGAGATGCTGAAAGTCAGCGTGGACGACATCCGGTACAGTTTTGTTTACCTTCAGCAGACCAACATCCTCTATGAGATCAATAATTATCCGTTCATCAATTTTTCCCTTCTGAAGAAGGAGATCAAGGAGGAGAATAAGAGGGAGCTCCGTTCTTTCCTTATCTTACAGGCGAATTATGAGATGCTGGTCAAACCGGAGATCTCGGCTAAGGCGTTCTGGTTCCTGGTCCAGATCGCGGAGCTGAAACAGAAGGATATCGTGTACCGGTTCGTCATGACCGAGAACAGCATCCACAACGCTCTGGTCAACAAGGTCTCTTTAATGGATATTAAGAAATTCCTTCAGTTCGGCACGGGCCGGGATAAGCTGACGGAGAACGTGGAGTATTTCTTAGAGGAGATCGACAAACGCACGGGCGAGATCCGCATCAGCCAGGGCGCGGGATTCCTGGTCACAAAAAGCCATATCCTGAGGAACCTGGTTCATGACGCCCGGCTGAAGAAAAGCCTCATCAAGACCATTTCCCCGACCGTGAGCCTGATCAATGACAGGACCGATATCCTGGACCTTTTTTTTTATCTGAAAGAGAAACGGTATTTTCCCCTTCTGGAAATGGAGAAGATCGAGCAGATCAATCCCGACGAGATCAAGCTTCACCTGAACCGGAAGGAGTGCGAATACATCCTGACCGCGTTCTATGCCCTGAAGGAGATAGGATTTGAGCATAATATCAAGGTTAATTTCAGCCTTCTGAACAACCTCATGAACCAGATCGAGAACAATCTCCAGGGAGACAACGACCTTATGGCCAGGGCCGTGGAAAAGGCGGGCCGGTACAAGGAAGAACTGAAGAGGTCGGTCCGGAGCTATGTGGTGAAAAGCCTGAGGGCCAATCTGGTCCTTCCGGAGAATCTTGTCCTGAATAAAATGGCCGACCAGTATGACGGTGAGAATCCGGCCACCATCAGGAAAGAGATCATTAAAATGATAGAATTTGCCTTGAAACATAAATTAAAACTGTTAATTTCTTTTTATTCGCTCTACAACAAGAAAATCGAGAAGATGGTGGAGCTGAAATATCTGTATGATAACCGGATCCTGTATTTTTATGACAGGAGCGAACGGAAAGAGGATACAGTGGCAGTGGACAGGATCATTTTTTCCATGCTGCTGTGAGTGACGGCTGTTTATGAGAGAGGAATATCTTAAAAAAGTCAAACGTATCGTCATTAAAGTAGGGACCAGGTCTCTGACACGGGACCTGCTGGTGGACAAGAATAAAATAAGTAAACTGGTCGATGGAATAACAGGCCTGTATAGAAAGAACTACGAGATCCTGCTGGTCTCTTCGGGCGCCATTGCGTCAGGCATCGGGGAACTGGGCCTTACGAAAAAACCCAGGGACATCCCCGAGAAACAAGCTTCAGCCAGTGTGGGTCAGATCTCCCTGATGTCCCATTATCATGACCTTTTCAGGAAGAAGCACATCCGGGTAGGCCAGGTCCTGTTGACGGAAAGCGATCTGAAAGACAGGGTCAGATACCTTAATGCCAGGAATACGCTTCTGACCCTTATTGCCAAATACAAGGTCGTGCCTGTCATCAATGAGAACGATGTGGTGGGAGTGGAGGAGATCATCTTCGGCGACAATGACGTGCTCTCCGCTTTGATCGCCAACCTCGTGAACGCGGACCTTCTGGTCATGCTTACGGACACCGACGGTTTTTATGTGCAGAAAGACGGGAAAAAATGTCTGCTCAGCGATGTCAGGGAATTCTCCGATGACCTGGCGGACCAGGCCGGCGGATGCGGGGATGAATTCAGCACCGGCGGAATGAGGAGCAAGCTCCAGGCAGCCAGGATAGTGACCCATGCCGGAGGCTGCGCCGTTATAGCCAACAGCAAAGAGAAGAATATACTGGCCAGGATCCTTTCGGGTGAAAAGATCGGCACGTTCTTCTGCGGCCAGGAGAAAGCCCTCTCGCATAAAAAACGCTGGATCGCGTTCTCGGTCGTTCCCATGGGCAAGGTCTTCATCGACGAGGGAGCCGGGGAAGCGCTCATGAAAGGAAATAAAAGCCTGCTGGCAGGCGGCATCACGGGAGTTGAAGGTGAGTTCAAACAAGGCGACCCTGTGGATATCTGCGATGCAGGGGGGCGTGTCATAGGCCGGGGTATTACCAATTACGCCGTGAATATCCTGGACGCTATCAAAGGAAGGCGGACCGCGGAGATCAGAAAAATGCTGAACGAAGAGTTCTACGAAGAAGTTATTCACCGGGACAACCTGGTGATCTATTGATAACGGCGGTCTTTAACACATGATATGCAGTAACAGATCTTCAGACCTGTTATCTTTATTAATCAACACACCTAAAGGTGTGTTGCTACAAAAATTTTAACCTGAAACAAGAGGTGACCTATTCCGGATAAAAGAAAAGAGAAAAAGATATTTTTACTTTCACGGCTGTTCCCGGAAGAACTGTTCGGTTTTATCTTTCTTACGGTCCTGATCGTGGTTTCCATCGTATTCAACCGCATCCCGTCCCTGGACCGGATCACGGGTAAGCATTATTTCCGGTTCTTTACGTACACGCTCCTGGTCTTCCTGGTCTTCGGCGGCCGGTTCAGGAGCGCGGCCAAGATCATCAGGAATTTTTTCCCGCTTATCCTGATGACCACGGTCTTTGAGAATTTAGGGGATGTGGTGACCATGATCAATCCTCATTACGCGGACCAGGCTCTCATCAGGATCGATAAGTTCCTGTTCGGCGGCGACGCATCCCTCTGGATGCAGCAGTTCTATACTCCCTGGCTCTCCAACCTCATGCATTCCGCGTACACCAGCTATTATTTCCTTCCGCCCCTGGTGGCCATGGTGCTGTATCTGACCGGCCAGTACCGGAACTTCCGGAACTTCATGGTGGCCGTAACGTTCACGGGATTCATCGGTTATATCGGCTATGTCCTGGTCCCGGCCATCGGTCCCCGGTTCACACTGGCCCACCTTTACACCAAAGATCTCAAGACAGGTTATCTGGTGGGTAAAATGGTGGAGATCATCAATAACTATGAACCTTACCGGGCCGACTGTTTCCCTTCCCTTCATACGGCCCATACTCTTGTGGCCATGATCTTTTCTTTCCGTTATCTCAGCAAGTATTTCTCCATCCCGGTCAATATTCTGGGCGGGCTGCTCATCATCTCCACGATGTACGGGCGTTATCATTATGCCATCGATGTCGTGGCCGGTATCGGGCTGGCCGTGTTCAACGTGGCCATGGCTTCGCGCGTGAACCGGTTCTGGTATGAGAAGGTGTTTTACGATAACTGGGAGAATCATTATCCGGAAAAGATAAAGTGGTCCCGCATCAAGGACCTTTTTCGTTTTTTCAGGAAGAAGAATTAATACTGCCTTTAGTGATTTACCTGCGTGATCTGCTGGATGAAAATATCGACAAGGTCCGCTTCCAGCTGGGAGCCGGAGACTTCCCTTAATATTTCAATGGCCTTTGGTTTGGAAAGGGCCTGCCTGTAGGGTCTGTCCGAAGTAAGCGCGTCGAAAACATCGGCCACGGAGATGATCTTGGCCAGAAGCGGGATCTCGTCGCTCTTCAGTCCCAGGGGGTAACCTTTTCCGTCCGGCCTTTCATGATGGTACAGTACGTACGCGATGATAGTGATGAATTCATGGACCTTGCTCAGTATGTCCACGCCGATGGTGGGATGTTTCTTGACGTCGTTGTACTCATCCTCCGTGAGTTTGCCCGGTTTGTTGAGTATCTTCTCGGATACGCCGATCTTACCGATATCGTGCAGGAGCCCGGCGGTCTTCAGGTTATCCTTCTCCTTCTCGGTCAGCCGGAGGGCGTCGGCGATCATGAGGGAGTACCGTGTGACGCGTTCGGAATGCCCGGCCGTGTAGTTGTCCTTGGCTTCCAGTGTGGTGGCGATGAGCTCGAGCAGGTTGAAGAACTCGATCTTGGATTCGAAGTTCAGTTTTCTGATCTCGCGTTCATTGACCTCCAGGTATTTGTATATCCGGATAAAGTCATCCAGCAGGTAATAGCCGAAAGCGAACGTCATCAGGATAGTGCCGTACGTGAAGAGGGACACGATGGGGAGCCTGATGGGATAATAGATCCGGATGATGTCCACGGCTGCCGTGATGATGGCGATGGTGATGGAGATAAGGATCAGCTTATTGTATTTGAACTTGCGGAAAAAGCACTGGTAGATCAGATTGCCGTAGCTGTGGAACACAGAGATACCGAGGATGCCGAGGAACACGGGATACAGTTTCCCTTCCATGGGCTGCAGCAGCATGCCGCCGTATAGATAAGGTATATCGGTAATGATGAGGTTGCTGAAAAAGAGCAGGAATAACAGGATGCCGGAGATGCCGACGAATATCCTGATCATGACGCTTCTGAGGCTCTTTCGAAGGTAAGAATAAATGGCCAGGGGGAAGGAGGCGATCATCAGCATGACGCCTGCTGTCTGGAATTTGCTCCAGAATATGGCGGACTGGAAATCCCGCGACACGTTCAGATAAAATTCGCCGAAAATGAAGATGAATACGGAAAAAAAGAAGACCGCGAAAGAACGGTTGTGGACCAGCAACTTGTGTTTCAGATAAATGATGATATAACAGGCGCAAATGAAGAATGTAAAAGAGGCGGCGAATAAGATGATGGAATTTAAAGCAACGTTATCCATGAACCTTCCCGTCCGATAAATTATGTCCCTGACCCGGTTCTGATATCATACACGGCCGTTTTTCTTTCCGCCTTTATATATTATAACTTAAAAATAAGAAATGTCAACGTGAACTTTACAATCCGGTTTTCCTGGCCAGTTCGCTTAGACCTGCCTTTACATTATCGGACACGCGTGCCGTGATTTTGAATGAAAAAGGAAGGTAAATAATGACCGCTGATCCGAATTTGATCATGCCAAAGACCGCGCCCGACCTGACCCTGTCCCCTTTTTTCAGGTTACAGACGATGCGCCGGGCAATAAGGCCGGCTACCTGTTTAAAGACCATTTTCCCGTATTTCGTCCGGACCGCGATGATGAACTGCTCATTGCTCGCTTCCACCTCCTTGAAAGCAGCCTGCAGCTTTCCTTTCCTGTACTGGATCAGGTCCACTTCCCCGGACAGGGGGATGCGGTTCCTGTGGACATTGAACACGTTCATGAATATCTTGATGCGCCAGCATTTTTTCTTCAGGAACTCTTTTTCATCCGCTTTCCCGATGGAGGTGATGACGCCGTCGGCCGGCGCGTATACCGTGTCAGGCCTGTAAGTTCTTTTTCTTTCCGGGTCCCTGAAGAAATTGATCGTTAATAAAAGAGCGATGACCAGGAGAGAAAGGAACAGAAGGCTGAAAAAGGAAGGGAAGAATATAATATGAAGGATGGACAATATCAGGAGTGCCAGTTGGGG
>JAQTRT010000169.1 GCA_028711675.1 bacterium
CGCGAATGATGTCGAGGACCTGATCGATACACAGGAACTGGAGGATGAGGATGTCGTGGAATCCCTCCAGAAATACATGGACGATCCTCTGGACCTGAATACAGCCCTGGCCGAAGAGCTTCAGCAGCTTCCCGAGGTCACTCCTTTGATCGCGCTCCGGATCATCCAATACAGGAAACAGAACAAAGGTTTTAAAAATATCGATGAATTGAGAAAGGTCGCAGGCATTGAAGAAGAAATGTTCAATAACCTGAAGCCGTACGTGAAAGTAGGTTTCAAAGAGATTAAAGTCAAGGAAGAAGGACGGGAAGTAAAAAAGCTGGTAAAGGAGAAGGATAAAGTCTTTGGAGGCAGGTTCATCCTGCGTATGTACAGCCGCCGGCCTATGGATGATGCTTATCTTTCCCGGACCACCAATACAGGCATCTCCAGTTATAAATTCCTGTATGACCGGCTTGATATCGACCTTTTCCGCCATTTCCATTTTGAGTTCATGGGGGAACGGGACGTGGGAGAAGCCGGGGATGTGCCGGGAAGGTGGTTCAAGACAAAGGAACTTGAGATCTATGATATGGTCACCAAGAACTTTTACGTGGATAAGTTCGGTCCTGTGACCAAAGTGCTGGTGGGCGATTACAGGCTGGAGACAGGCCAGGGCCTCGTTTTTGGAAACAGTTCAAAAGGCACGATATTAAAGCAGTCGATTTACAAGGATCCGGTGAAGAAAAAGGATAAAGGCATTGCGCCCCACCATACAGCCAATATGTCCAGGAGCCTCTATGGCGCTGTCGGCCAGTTCCAGTTCGGGCCTGTCATGGTCATGCCCATTTTTTCTAAGAAGAAATGGGATGTTCAATTGAAGAACCGCATCACGGCTGATACCAATAATTCGGATGATAATGACGCGGATGGATTGCCTGATCATCCGGCCACAGACCCCGACGGCCCAGGAAATGAGATAGCCACAGCCAGTTCTCTTGAAGATATTATCAGGGATTACAGCGATATCCATATCTCTGAAACAGAGAAAGCCAATAAAGAGCTCCTTGAGCAGGTACTTTACGGCGGACGTGTGAAAGTGGAATTGCTGAAAAAAACAATAAGCCTGGGAAGTACGTATTATTATACCAAATTTAATCATTTAATAGATCCTTATATTTTTGAGAATCCTTACCTGGATAATGTGAACAACAGATTTTACGAATTCCGCGGACGGGACCTGAACTTGGGCAGTTTTGATCTTGATCTTTATTTCCGTAATTTTAATTTGTACGCTGAAATCGGCCGTTCCTGGCACAGGATCGAGACCTTTCAGACCAACAGGGATAATCCGCGTTTCCCGGAATACAGCATGATAACGAACCTGAACGGGACCGTGGAAACCGGGTACGGCCGAATCATAGGCCTGATCTCGGATTTCAAGCCGATCCGGCTCTCCACCCTGTACTATGACCTGGACGTGAATTTTTACAGCCCGTTCGCCAATGTGTTCAATGAAGATGACCGGAATGTACAGGGCGTTCTCCAGGGGATCTACGGCAAGTTCAGCAGGGATTTAAAAATATGGGCCTATGCCAAGGCCTACCGGAATAAATGGCGTTCCTACAATCTGCCTGTGCTCTCGTACAAACAGGAGTACAAAGGCGGTTTTGAGAACAGGGTCGTGAAGAACGTGACCTTTGAGTGGCAGGGCACATACCAGTACGGTACGGACCAGTATGACCCGGAGGAAAAAAGGAGGTACGTGCTCCGTTACCAGCTCGATTGGCTGGCTTCCCGGATGGTCAACCTCCGCTTCCGGTATGAGGATACAGTCGTGCGGTTCCCGTACAGGAATAACGAGGAGGACCATGAGTATGATTACGGCCAGATGGCTTATGCCCATATCAAGATCAAGCCCACCCAGCGCCTCTCTTTGTACAACCGGTTCATGTATTATTCCACCACCAGTTCCGAGAGCGCGGTATATGTGTATGAGAACGAGCTGAGCCTGTGGCCGGTTCCGGTCCGCAGCTTTTCCGGAAAGGGGTACAGGTTCTTCCTTTATCTGAGCAACCAGCTTACGAAGGAGTTTTCCTTTGAGGCCAAATACAGCGTGACGCATCCTTATAATCTGGAAAAGACCTATGATCCTACCGAACATGATTACCGTTTCCAGATCGTGTATAAATGGTGAAAGAAGAATGAAAAGTATTTTTGTTATTATATGGTCTGTTTTGTGGCTTGGTCCCCTTCAGGGATATACTTATCTGGAAGGGATGTTCCTGGGTGACCCGTTCCTTTCTCTGGACAGCCGGTCCCTGGGTATGGGCGGCACGAGCCTCGGGTTTCACAGTGCGCCGGCTTCTATCAGGAACAATCCCGGTAACATCGGTCTGGCAAAAAAGATCACGGTGCAGGTGAACGGCGAAATTTTTCTGCACAGCGAAAAGATACTGAACATAACCGGCAGCGGCAGTGAATTGAAATACAGCGACCAGAATATCAACAGCGGGCAGTATCTTAACCTGAGTTCAGCCGGGCTTGTCCTGCCTGTGCTCGATGTTTTCTGTGTGGGCCTGGATTACCATCAGCCGTTCGATTTCCAGTATGAGAATACGACCTATCAGTACAAGTCCGCGAACCAGCGAAGCGGCTTGTATGACCTCAGCCAGACAGGATCCCTTCGAAGCTTCTCCCTGGCTCTGGCCTGTCATTACAAAGAGGTCATCTCTGTCGGCGCGGCTTTTAATCTGCTGAGCGGGTCCCTGAAAGGGAGGAACAGGCTGTACAGTTATCCTGACCGGAAAAGCCTGTTAACGGACCAGGAGAACAAGACCAGCCTGGACGGGGCTAATATGAATATCGGTGTGAACACAGGCATCACGCGTAATCTTCATGCCGGTGCTTTTTTCCAGACCGGGTATAAGATGACGTTTAAGACCGATAGCCGGGACCTGATCCTTGGTTCCCGGACAAAAGATGAATATTATATCCTTTATCCAAAAAGGTACGGGATCGGCCTGGCGTATAAGGTCTTGACAGGTCATGATGCCCTGGTGGCCCTGGATTTCATTTTTACGCCCTGGGACCAGGACGCGAAATATAAGGACCTGGCCGCAGCAGGTGCCAAGGAGCAGAAGCTTGATACGATTAGTCCATACCAGTATCTCACGGACACGTATGAGCTTCATCTGGGAGCCGAACATCTTCTGATACTGGTGCCCAAGGTATTAAGGCTGCCCATCCGGTACGGCCTGATGTGGGTTCCTTCTTACCTGAATGACAGGATCGAGATGGCCGTGTTCACCCTTGGTTTCGGGCTGGACGGGACTTATCTGTTCGGTCTGGACACACGGCTTGATATAAGCCTGGGCCTGGGCAAGAGGAACTTTATCGGTATCTATGGTAAAGAGCCCTATGATTCTGATGTGCCGCTGGACCTGAAACAGAGGATCGATGAAAGCATTCAGCTCATCAACGTAAGTTTTATGATAGAGTTCTGAAATAAGGAAAAGTATGAGAGCGAAAGGACTGTTATTATTATTTATGTGCGTACCGGTTCTCGTGTCCGGGTATTCGTTCTACCAGGATTACTATTATACCATGGGTGATCCTGTGTTTGGCGTCAATGCCAGGCAGCTGGCCCTGGCCGGGAGCACGGGCCTCATTCCGGACGGGGCAGCCAGTCTGGTGAATAACCCGGCATACCTTGGCCTCAATAAAAGGATCACGTTCCAGGTAAACGCTGAGATGGCTTCGGTATCAGAAGAGGTCAGGACATTATTTTCGGAAGATAATGAGGATCTCCAGAACAATTCATTTATCGTCTGGGGCTATGATAATATCGGATTAAGTTATCCTGTCGCGGACTTCCTCATCCTGGGAGCGGGATATTATAAATATATGGACCTGAATTATCAGTACAATTTTTATGAATATACGTTCAACGATGACCTTGGTTCCAGCGGAGAATATGTGCGTACCGGTATCAGCCGGTATGAAAAGAAGGGGGATATCAAAAAGATACCTATCGGCGTTTCAGCGGATATCCGGGAAACCCTTCTGTTCGGATTTTCCTATAACGTGATCAGGGGTTCCGGCGAAGAATTCTATACGAAAGATATCTTTACCAACCGGAATGATCCCTATATAGAATCGGATTCCACTTACCGGTCAGGCAGTATCAGCGCTGGATTGGTCATCCGCGTGACACGCGGTATCTCCCTGGGCGGGTACTTTGAGACAGGCGCGGAGATGAAGATCGATTCCCAAGTCCGTGCCGGTTTGGAATCGACCAATCAGCAGCAGGAGGAGAAGATCTCCTCTGTCATTAAATATCCTTCCCGGTTGGGACTGAACATCAGTATCCAGCCTCATGACGCGTACAGCTCCAGTATCACGGCCGATATCCGGTTGAACAACTGGAAAGGAGCCTCTGTAAGGATCGATGATTTTTCAGGTGATTATCCTGCTGCCGTGACGAGCCAGACCGATATCTACCATTACCGGAAAGAGACCAGGCTCTCCGAGGTTTGTTCCGGACTCCGGGATGTCCTGGAATTTTCCTTTGGAGCGGAGCATGTGTTTCCCATGGGCCAGAACGTTAAGATGCCGGTCCGCTACGGATTCCTCTACAGGCCTTCTCCTTTCAGCCGGGATGTGCAGCTAACCGCTGTCTCCCTGGGTGCAGGGCTTCAGCTTGTTCCTTACCGAAAACTTCTTATGGAGATAGATTTCGGCTATCTGTACGGTGTGAGGGAGGTTATAGATTATCAGGAAGGGCTTTATCCTGCTGTCCTGGCCGGGGACAGCGCTTTTATCAGGAAGATCAAGGAAAACTTCAATATCTTCATGCTTTCCATAACTGTTAAGTATTGATGTTCAAAGGCACATCTCCGGTACCTAAAAAAGACATTGACTTTTAAGCATAAAACTATATTATTAGTATAATTTTTATGAAGGGTTACAGGTATTATCACAAGCGGAAGAGCGTTAAGCTGAAGATATTTTTTATTGTTTTATTATCAGCAGCGGTGATCTATATTTTAATAAAAAGCATCAATATCCTGCCGCTCTTCCAGAGCAGGAAGATCGATTATAAATCGATACAGGCTTCGCTCTACAGATATGATGCGGAAACGGACAGGATGGAAAGAAAAATATTGCTCAATAAAACGACGAAATGGCTCAATAAGATCACTTCCGGGATGGAGGAGATACACGACAGCAACCTGCTCTATTTCCTCGGCAGTATTAATTTAAGACGCGCTTTGCTGGAGTACAACAAGGAACTCCGCAACATGTACCTGGACAAGGCTGTATATTATTTCCGTAAGGCCCTTGTATTTATCAAGGATAATAAAGGGCTTAGCGTAGTTCATTTCGAGCTCGGGAAAAGTTATTTTTACAAAGGGGAGTATTATTATTATGAAAGCCTGCTGGAACTGGAAACAGCCGCAAAACTCGGTTATGACAAGGAAAAAACCGGAAAGATCGTTTCCTTCATCCGGTTTAAAACAGGGGATATCAGCGAGATCAATGAACTCATCGGGAATTTCAGGGAGAGCAGGTCTGGAACCGTGGAGAATTATTTTTACGACGCCCATACCTATAAGAACAATAAGGATAACAGGAAATCCCAGGAGACTTTCCTGAAAGTGCTGGAGTATTTCAGCCGGAATCCTGTCCGTACCGAAGAGGAAAAATATATTTTCTATAGGACCTTGTATTCCCTTGGATGGCTTTGTTTTGAGAAGGGCGATTATAAGAGTTCCCTGGAATATTATAAGAAGGTCCTGGTCTATGATGAGAAAGATGCGGATGTTTATTACTGGCTGGGCAAGGTATACCAGGCCGTGAAAAACACGGCCCAGGCCAGGAAGATGTGGGAAAAAGTTCTGGAGATCGACCCGCATCACCAGAACGCAAAAAATAAATTAAAAAGCATAAAGCGAGGTAAATAAGATATGGCGATACTGGACAAGTTATATGGATTATTTTCCAATGATCTGGGAATAGATCTGGGGACCGTCAATACGCTGGTGCATGTACGCGGGCAGGGGATCGTACTGAGCGAACCTTCGGTTGTGGCCGTGCAGAGCGGAACCAATAAGGTCCTGGCCGTAGGACAGGAAGCCAAGAAAATGATCGGGCGTACACCCGGCGATATCAAGGCTATCCGTCCCATGAGGGACGGCGTTATCGCCGATTTCGAGATCGTGGAGAAGATGATCCGTTATTTCATCGAAAAGGTCCACAACCGGAGAACGTTCGTACGGCCGCGTGTGGTCATCGGCGTGCCGGGCAGCATCACGGAAGTTGAAAAACGCGCGGTGCGGGAATCCGTAGAGCAGGCCGGGGCCAGGGAAATATTCCTGATCGAGGAGGCTCTGGCTGCCGCGATCGGCGCCAATCTGCCTATCCAGGAACCGTCCGGGAGCATGATCGTGGATATCGGCGGCGGGACATCGGAAATCGCGGTCATTTCCCTCGGAGGAATTGTTATCAGCCGTTCCATCCGCGTTGCCGGCGATGAATTCGACGAAGCCATCATCAATTATTTACGGAAAAAGCATAATCTGGTTATCGGCGAGATCACGGCTGAAGAGATTAAGATCAAGATCGGCAGTGTTTATCCCGACAAGAATGACAAGAAAATGAAGATGGACGTGAAAGGGCGTGATGCTGTGACCGGGCTGCCGCGGACCATGATACTGGACGCGCCGGAAGTCAGGAAAGCCTTTGAGGAACCGTTGAATGCTATCATAGAGGCCATCAAGCAGTCTCTGGACGAAACACCGCCTGAACTGGCCGCTGATATCTGCGACAAAGGGATCGTGCTGAGCGGCGGCGGAGCTTTGCTCCGCGGTTTGGATATTTTACTCTCCAGGGTTACCAATGTTCCGGTCATCATGGCTGAAAATCCCCTGATCGTCGTGGCCATGGGAACGGGCAAGTTCCTGGATGAGATTAAATTTATCAACCAGAAGATATATAAATCGGAAGTACGCTGAAGAAAGCAAGAAAGGTCATAGAGGTTTTAAAGATGATAAAGGTGAATATAATTTCCCCTCTATCACCTTTAAGACCTTTTTTGCCTTTATCATCCCTGTTCCGTTGATAAATGAAATCCGGTTAACCGTATAGAATTTTATGATTGATATATTATTTTATGAAAACAGG
>JAQTRT010000170.1 GCA_028711675.1 bacterium
AGGAGGACCGGGTATCTTCCGTTCCCGGGATTGATATCCGACCTGATGACCCGTCCGGTCCCGTTCAGATACTTCCCCCGGATCAGCCGGATAACCGCGAAAAGAAGCAGAGCGCACATGATCAATTGATAATAAACCGTCAATCCGGACTCCTTCTATGATAAGGATGCGTGACGCTTTTATTATATCCATAACTAAAAAAAAATCAACTATAAAAAACCGTATAAAAAATTACTTGATTTAAAAAATGATTATGGTACAATAAAAACAAATGATGAAGAAAATACTCCTGATCATCCTTCTGATGACCGCCCAGTCCCTTCAGGCGGACAGCGACTTTAACAGGGCCAGAATGATCGCCATGCGCCACATCAGGAACAATGATTTTGAGCAGGCCTTGGATGCTTTTAACCAGTACCTGAAGGTCCATCCGGACAATATTTATGCTTATATCGAGATCGCCCAGGTGTATATGAACCTGAGGGACCAGGACGCGGCCATCCGGACGATCCTCAACGGCCTGGCCAACAATCCCAGGGCAAGCGGACTGTATATGAAGATGGGTGATATTTATTTCTCCCTGCAGGATTACGGGAATGTCATCAAATACCTGAAACTGATGCTCAACACCTGCCCCGGAGAAGAAATTGATACAGAGTGCAATAAAATATATAAACTGATAGGAGTGTCGTATTTCCTGAAATACGACCACGAGAACGCCCTGCTTTACCTGAAAAAATACCAGAATCTGGTGTTCAACGACCCCGAAGCTTATAAATACATCTCCCTGACGTATCAGAACTTTAATGATAAAAAAAGGTCCAATGCTTACCAGGAAATGAACGCCCTGCTCCTCAACCAGTCCGGCATATCCCGGAATAATTTTTATTATAAACAAGGTGTCATATTTTTAAAAAACGGGATCTATACCGAAGCCCTCAATGTCCTTCTGCGCATCGCCCAGGCCAGAAAGAACGACCACAGACTGATGTTCAACATCGGGATGGGGTATCTGCTGATCCGGGAATACCCGGAATCCATCCTGTACGTAAAAAGGGCGTCAGAACTGTGGGACAGGAAAAAGCTTAATTTCAACAAACTGATCAAGCTGGACAACACAGGCGGGAAATATGCTCTTGTTCTCAGCCTTGCTTATTACCTGAATAAAGAAACCGGGAAAGCAGCGGAAACATATAAAAAAGTTGAGGATTTTGACAGATATTTCTTTAATTATTACAAGGGTGATTATAAAAGAGGGGTTCATTCCAAACTGTACAAACAGCTCCCTGCCATGTGGGAGGATTGATCCTTTCGGATCAGTCCTCCAGGGAAGCCCTGATGAAACCGCTGAAGAGCGGATGAGGACTATCCGGGGCTGACTGGAATTCCGGATGGAACTGGACGCCGATAAAAAATTTGTGGTCCGCCAGCTCGATCATCTCAACAAGGTTTCTCTCCTCATTGATGCCGGATAAGACCAGGCCGTGCTTCATCAGCTGCTCTTTATACTTATTATTGAATTCATACCGGTGCCTGTGCCTTTCCGAGATCTCCTCTCTCTTATAGATCACGAAGGCGCGGCTCTGTTTCGCGATCCTGCACTGACAGGCTCCCTTCCTGAGGGTGCCGCCGATCTGCCTGATGTTCCGTTTATCCTCCATGATATCGATCACAGGATGACCGGTGTTCTTGTCGAATTCCGTGCTGTTGGCGTTTTTCAAGCCGGCCTTGTTCCTGGCAAATTCAATGACAGCGCACTGCATACCCAGGCACAGGCCCAGGAACGGGATGTTGTTCTCCCTGGCCAGACGGATGGCTTCGATCTTGCCTTCGATACCGCGTTCGCCGAAACCGCCCGGCACCAGGATGCCGGAGACACCCTTCAGGGCGTCCAGCCCTTTTTTCAGGATCTCATCCGACTGGATCCATTCGATCTTCACCCTGACATCATTGGCAATACCGCCGTGCTGTAAAGCCTCGATCACGCTTTTATACGCGTCATGAAGCTCCACATATTTACCCACAAGGCCGATGTTCACATCCCGGCTGGTCTTCTCCATCCTGTGCACCATGGCCTCCCATTTGTCATCATCCTTCACGGTCTCCAGTTTCAGCTTGCTGATGATGGACCTGTCCAGGCCTTCTTTTTTCAGGTTCAGCGGGATCTTATAAAGGTTCTCCTCATCGATGGCATTTATGATATCCTCCTTGTCCAGGTTGCAGAACAGGGATAATTTGGATTTAATTTCTTCGGTCAGCGGTTTTTCAGAACGGCAGATCAGGATATCCGGCTGCAGTCCCAGCTCGTTCAGTTCCTTGACGGAATGCTGGGCCGGTTTGGTCTTGATCTCGCCGGCTGTCCGGATAAAAGGGATGAGCACCAGGTGGATCAGGAGGAATTTCTCCCTGCGCAGCTGAAGTTTCATTTCCCGGATGGCTTCGGTGAACGGCTGGCTTTCGATATCGCCGATCGTGCCGCCCAGCTCCGTGATAAGAATATCGCTTTGTTTCTCCCTGGCAGCCTGCTTGATACGGTCGATGATCTCGTTGATGATGTGGGGCACGACCTGAACGGTCTTACCCTGATAATCGCCGTTCCGCTCCTTCTCGATGACGGAATGGTAGACCTGGCCCGTTGTAAAATTATTGATGCGGCTGAGCCGCACGCCCACGAACCTTTCGTAATGACCGATATCAAGATCGGTCTCGGACCCGTCATCCGTAACAAAAACCTCGCCGTGCTGGTACGGGCTCAGCGTGCCCGGATCGATATTAAGATAAGGATCGATCTTCAGCACAGAGATTTTCAGCCCCCTGTCTTTCAGGATCCGGCCTGTGGACGCGGTCAGGATACCTTTTCCCAGGGAGGAGATCACCCCGCCTGTCACAAAAATATATTTGGTCATAGGTCTGCTCCTTTTAAAAAATAAAATCCGATTTCCGTTCCTTTTACCTGATTCCTGCCTCCTGATTGCTGTTTATAATCCGTTCTTCACCTTGATCATCTCGGCCATGATGGAGACAGCGATCTCTGCCGGCGCTTTAGACCCGATCTCCAGGCCTGCGGGCGCGTGAAGGGCCTTTATTTTTTTTACCGGATAACCGTCCCTGATGCAGCGGCCCTTGATCTCATCCGCTTTCTTCCTGCTGGAAACCATGGCCAGGTAACGGAACGGGAAACCGGGCACTTCAAGGCATTTCCTGAGAACAAGCTCATCGTATCGATGAGCTTCTGTCATGATAACAGCATAGGAATGTTCTTTAAACCCGATCTTCGGAACTGTCCGGCCGTATGGTCCGGTGAAAATACCGCTGGCCTCAGGATACCTTTTACGGCTGGCCACTTCTTTCCGGTCATCGGCCATGAACACGCTGAAACGGTTCATCAGGCCAAGCTGGTACAGGGCCTGGCCGCAATGGCCGGCCCCGAAGATATAAAGCGATGGATGGACCTGAATATTTTCAATGAAGAATTGCATGGAACCGCCGCAGATCATTCCTGTCCGTTTCCCTTTCCTGTTCCCTTTATCCAGGTCGTATTCCGCACGGAGAGCGGAGCCGGAACGGATCACTTTCAGGGCGCGGGCTATGACAAGTTTTTCCACAGCGCCGCCGCCGATGGTATCGATGATGCTGCCGTCAGCACGGACGATCATCCGGCTGCCGGTTTCCCGGGGAGTTGAGCCTTTGGTTCCGGTCACGGTGACAAGGGCAGCTTTTTCATTGTTCTTTTGAAGTTCCAAAATGGCCTGGAAGATATTACTGGTTTTCCCGATATGGACCATAAATCACCGGACACACTATTCTATATGTTTAAAATATCTTTTCAACATTTCTTTATCATCGATGTCAGCCAGGATGAACTGGTCTTTCACAGGGATCAGCTTAACTTTTTGAAAATACTTCTTCATGACAGACCGGGCGCCCTGCTCCCGGGGTGACCTGAGAATATCGGGAAAAACCTCCGGCGGGAACATGACAGGATGCCCCTTTTGGCCGTGATACACGGGGATAATGATATTTTTTGATCGTGCCAGCCTGAAAGCCCTGTATAGCCGTTTGTAAGTGGCTGACAGGACCAGCGGATGGTCAGAGAGGATCATCAGGACTCCCCTGGTTCCCTTGTCCGCGCTTTTCAGGCAAGCCTGGAATGTGGATAACTGGCCTTTCCGGTATTCCCTGTTCACAACGATCTTTCCCGTGAAATTGATCCTTTTCAATTCCCTGACCACTGTCTCTCTTTTATATCCCACGCCGATGATGATCTCTTTATCGCATTTCAGGCTGCTGAGCCGGGCCAGGATCATTTCCAGGAAAGAGACATTACGGATACGATGGACCTGCTTTAATCCGCCGAACCGGCGGGAAGTGCCTGCTGCCAGGATGATACAGCTTATCATGCCGTTATTTTAACAAATCCAAGCGCTTTGTCAAGAAGGAATTGGATATATTATACTATGCAGTAACGGATTTTTAGATCCATTGAATACGGTTGATCATAAAATAATGTAGCGGCAGGCCGTAGCGGCGTACCTTTAGGTACGCCAATTACCTGCCGGTTGATATAATCACCATACCTGAAGTATGGTGCTACGGGAATTGGATATGGCACTCTTTATATTTTTCTGTTGAAAACGGAATAATAAAATGTATTTTTATTCAACACATACAACACATCCGGCTGACAAGGTTATCGACTATGGCGGATAAAAGCATAAGAAGTATCGTCAAATATTTTCTGAACCATGAAAAAGTGAAACAAGCCCCTCTTCCGGTGAGGGAACGGATGCTCATTAATTTTTTCTCCCGGAACCTGGAAATGGTAAAGCAGACCTTTCAGGGCCCGGACTTCTTTCCCCGCACAGACCCGGATATTGCGCTCAGATCCATTCTGGAAGATGTCCGCAGCGCGGTTTTAAAAGAACTGGGAACTTTTCTCGATCCTTTTCTCGAAAGCCGGATCGATTTCTCCCTGCTGAAGCATTTTCATTCAACAGCATCGGATAAACCGCGGCTTTTCAGGGAAAAGCTTGTATCCCTGATGAAGGTCCTCCTGACCCATCACGATGTGCGGTACCGTTTCAGCGGCATCATCCCGCTCCTGGAAAGCGGCACGCTCAGGGATTACGTAAAGGTCATCTTTGAACAGAAAGGATACATTTACCAGCATCTTCTGAATGAAGAAAACCTTCTCCTTGATCAGGAGGAGTACACCCACTATCTGAAACTCCTTCTTTTATTGAAAAACGCCGCCTGGATCAAGGTCACTTCACCGCTGGGCCTAAAATTCAATCTCGCCGATATCCGGCATGATCCCGGACTGATCGTAATATTTTTCCGGATGATCGAAAAGATGCTCCTCCGCGTTATCCCGGACCTGGACAGCAGCATTATATGGACCGGCCTGATGGCCAATGTCCGGCAGGAATATACACGGCCGCAGGATGTGACCTCAAGGCTCCTGTATATTTTCAGCCTGAGCCACCAGGGAACAGACCGGCCAAAGGGAAAATCAGCCGCAGCCCAAACCCCGGACAAGAGCCGTTTTTATATATGCATGAAAAATTTCGGTTTCTTCGGTTTCGACGTGAATATCCTGAGGGAACTCTATAATATCGCGAGCTATTATGACTGGTGACAATTATGAATGAAAAAAACAAGAACCGCATTATCCTGGCCGTGACCGTGATCGCCGTTATCCAGACCTTCCTGGATGACTACAGCCAGTACGTACACAGCCCGGTCTTCTGGAGGAACCTGTTCCTTTTTACCAATCTTTTCATTGACCTAATCTTCAGCCTGGAATTCATACTTAAGACGGCCTCCGCCATAAAGAACAAACAGGGAAAAAGTTATTTTCTCTCCCCGGCTGCAGGGATCAATTTCCTGGCATCCCTGGCGCTCCTGTTCCTGAACTCCGGGCCTTCGGTTTTGCTCCTTCTCACAGGGAAGCTGACCCTGGCTGCGGGGTGGCTCATGCGGTTCACCCATATCCTGAAGCTTTCCCGTATCCTGAAACTGATCGAAGTCTTTCCGCTCTCACGGGCCAGGATGACCCGGAAGCACGTCAGGATCATTCTCCACAGCACAGCACTCGTCCTGCTCCTTTTCTTTATCTTCACGTCATTCCTGAGGGTCCAGGAGATCAAGGGTCTGATCACGCAGAGGAGCCGGCATTATGAACGGACGCTCTACAGCATTGAGAACATGCACATGACCATGGATATCCCGCTCCAGACGCTTTTATTTAAAATATTATCGAATGATAATTACGTGCTGAAGCTCACATACGCCGATTTCCTGGTCTTCTCCTCTCTGCCGCCAGGGAAGACCGCTCAAACGGTCTTTTATAACGATTCCTTTATCCTGGCCAGGGCTGAATACAAGCTCTCCCTTTCCCTGATGGATATCAATCAGATGGAAGCGAACCATCATCTGCAGTATTTCATGATCATGCTGATCCTTGTCCTGGTGATCCTTCTGAATTATTCCCGGTATTTCGACAGGAACGTGAGTCAGGTCCTGGCTATCGTCACACGCGGCATACGGGAGAAGGAAGATATGTCCATGGTCAGGACAGAGATCCTGACCGGCCAGGACGAGATGGCTGACCTGGCCCGGACCTATAATGAACATTTTCTCCCTGCCAAACAGAGACAGGGTTCCGCGGAGGAATTAAAAAAGAGGAATGTGTTCACGAAAGAAGACCTGTTGAATTTTATAAGGAAAAAATGATCAACCGTATTCAACGGGTCTAAAGACCCGTTGCTACAAAAAATTTCAATCCCCGCTGACGATGTAGCTTGTGCCGCAATCTTTCATACCCCTCACAGAAGCAAGTACTTTCAAGGCCAGGGCCCTGCTGCTGAAAGGACCCACTCTAACCCTGTAATACAATACTCCCTTAATGGTCTGGCGGTCGATATAAGCGGGATAATTCCCTGATTTCAACTTGCTCTGAAGGTCCCTTGCATAATGATTTCCCCGATAGGATGCCACCTGGATGCTGAAACGGTCCTCCTGGCTGGCCTTTTTCCCAACCTCGGGTTTGGAATCCATGAGAGGTACGGAAGCAGGTTCTTTTTTTATCTCAGGGGATCTTT
>JAQTRT010000171.1 GCA_028711675.1 bacterium
GTACGGGAGAGAGGAATAATGGCGGACATCAAAAGTATTGGCAAAAGGATATTTCATGCATTCCATTTCAAAAAAAATATGCCTGTACCGGGAAAGAGTATACGCATCCTTCTTTGATCTCAAGCCTGAAGAATAAAAGATACCGCCGAACTGTGAATAATACAGTTCGTTGAAAGCCGCTGTCTTCAGCCATTCAGGATATTTTTTACTCCTGATAACGGGTTTCATCCATGAATCAACCTTCCTTTCCCAGGCCTGATAGTTCCTGATGCCGGTTTGAGCGAGAGAGAACGCGTTATTCCCGTTTGAATTAAAATATTCGCAGTATTTCTTATACCATTCCGTACCCTGCCCGAACCGAACCACGGGAAAATCCCAGCTGAGGACGAACGGGATATATTCTGTCCGGCCCGGTTTGATCCTGATACGGACAGCCAGGGCACCGCTGCTGCGGCCGGTATCAAGAGAACGATCACCCAGCCTGCCGTTTGTCCCGAATTCATCCCGGACATCATCTCCTTTCGCTCCTGTATCCCAGTCGAGCAGATAAGAAATGGTCCTGGCCTTTCTCTCCTGCGAAGCCAGGCACCACTCTCCCAAACCCTTCCCGGATTTTAATACAATCCCCTTGGTATCCCTGTCCGCCATCCATTGCGAATGAAAATCATGGTCCACGCCTGCTGCGCCTATAAAGATCCCGGGGAACGTGAGCATGAGGCTCACTTCAGCCTCCACTTTCAGGGGATTATGCACCATGAACTCCCAGACCGCGACAGGATATGAGGTTTCTTTATAATTTCCGGGTATAACGGGGCTGAAAAATTTCATGGATATCCGGGTCAGGAAATTATTGTACGTAACCCAGCCCTTGGGCTGAAGCGCGTAATAGACCGCGTCCTTGGCTTGCAGTTTGTCCCAGCCCGGTTTTAAATTCCTGTCAGCGGACAGGCATTTGACCCGGGAAGGTTGATCGCCTGCTTTTTCATACAAATGAAAAGCAGCGCTGTCCAGCCAGGTCCCCTGATACAGAACATTATCCAGGGACTGCCAGGGCCCGAACGAACCCGACAGATTATACATGAAAGATCCTGCGCCAAAACCGCCCAGGGCAATGCCCCGGTTAGGAGAATGGCTGCTGCAATTCACGGGGATACTTCCCAGATCCCTTTTCCAGGCACAGGAAGGAATGGGATATTGTTTTAATCGTTCCATACGTTTCAGTACCTTTTCAACAAATTGCCCTATTCTATGAAATAATTTTTTAATGTCAAGCATAATATTACATAGGAAAAAGCAGGATATCATTAATTTAAAAAAAAACGGATTACGCTTATAAAAACATATTAAAAAGACTTGAAACTTCCTTTTTTAATATTATAATATTTAATGTATATAAAACCAGGGAGCCGGGGTAAACATGAAAAAAAAGATAATGATAGCATCCTGTGTCATCTTTTTTCTGACAAGCCAGGCCCAGGCTGTCACGCGTTTGGTAAAGGCAGGAGGCGGAACAGGCTTTTCCAATACCATCGCATCCGCTCTGACGAACTGCTTGCCGGGCGATATCGTGGAGATCTGCGACAACAGCCTTTATATTGAGAGCCTGACCCTCGATACACCCTACATTATTCTGAGAGGAGCCAGCGGATACAGGCCGGCTGTCACCTTTTCAGGAACAGGAATACCCGCACTGTATATCAAGACAAATAATGTGGTGGTCCGGAACCTGAACGTTTCTTCATCCTCTGTCACATGGAACAATTCAGTCATTCTCATCACCGCCTCCCATAACAGCGTACAGGACTGCCGGATAACCGGCGACTCCATGATCTGGACCAATACCGGCATACGAATTTCTTCCATGAGTAATGAAATCAGTAACTGTGATATAGGCAATAACCTGTATTACGGTATTAATCTAAACGGTGCTTTATATACACGCATTCAGAACAATGACATCCATGACTGCCGAACCGGTGTCTATGGTATTGGGGACCAGACCCTGATCAATTTCAACATCATCCGCAATATACAAGGCGAAGGCCTGTTCCTCGCCGGGATGGGCGTAAACAGCATCATCTATAATCTTCTCTATCTCTGCAGCAGCAGCGCTATCCTGATCGATGCGGCCATGGCCCCCTATAATATTATCCATAACACAATAACCAAAAACAGCACTGGTATCATGGTCCAATACATGTCCAGTCCCAACAGCGACATCATCAATAACATTATTTATGACAACGGCACGGACCTGTACCTGAACGGCTTGGGCCAATCGCCCGTGGTTAATATCAACAACAACTGTTACAGCCATTCCCAGATATTCAATCTCAACATGCCCCAGAACATCCACATAAACAACTCCGTCAGCGATCCGCCGGAATTCATCAACAGCTCCCTGAACGACTTTCACCTTTCCCAGACATCACCCTGTATCGACGCAGGAACGGATATCGGCGGCCTGGATCCGAACGCCATTATCAGAGAACCGGCCAACCAGCGCGACATCGGATTTTATGAGACCACGCTTTCCACGACCACCAACCTGCCTCAGATCACGGACAACATCCGCATCTCCGCGAACAATCTTTATCCGGGCAAGACCGCACGCGTCGAGCTGTTCGACCTGAACAAGATCAGCGAGAAGCCGATCTATGTCAAGGCCGGCATCTATGACATGCAGGCCAGATTGATCAGGACGCTCTGCGAAACCCCTGTCTCTCCTTTCGGCACTTTCGTATTCTCCTGGGACGGGAAAGACAAGAATAACCAGTATGTGGGCGCAGGAATATATTTCTTAAAGATACAGATAAACGATCAGGTCAAAAGAATAAAACTGTTCTTCCTGCAATAATCCCTGTTCGTTGTCCTGCAGGTTTCCCGGCCTTAAAACAATTGACTTTAAATTAAAAAACACGATATTGACAGATACATTATACACGAAGCAGGAGTAAAAAATGGAGTGGAACCAGTATAAAGCATGGGAACTTATCGGCTTCCTGGCCAAAAAAGAAGTATCCAGCCGCGAGATCACGGAATCCGTTCTCAAACGCATCGAGGAACGGAAGCAGATCAATGCTTATATCTCCGTGCTGAAAGAATCAGCTTTGCAGGCTGCCGCACAAACAGATGAACAGTACAGGACAGGACAGATCGATAAAAAGCACCTGATAGCCGGTATCCCTATTGCCGTGAAGGATAATATCTGTTACAAGAATAACCGGACCACCTGCGGGTCACGGATCCTCGAACAATTCATACCTCCCTACAACGCTTTTGTGATAAACCGTATCCTGGAGCATCGGGGCATCATCATCGGAAAGACCAACATGGACGAATTCGCCATGGGTTCTTCTACCGAAACATCATTCTTCGGCCCTACTCTCAATCCGGCTGATACAGGATGCATTCCCGGCGGCTCATCAGGCGGCTCAGCTGCTGCGGTAGCCGACAGCCAGGCCATTCTCGGCCTGGGCTCTGATACCGGCGGCTCCATCAGGCAGCCTGCCAGCCTCTGCGGGTGCGTAGGCATGAAACCCACTTACGGCCTGGTCTCCCGTTTCGGCCTGGTTGCTTTTGCCTCATCCCTGGACCAGATCGGCGGTTTTACCAGGGATGTGAAGGACATGTCCCTTCTTCTCAACGTCATCGCAGGACATGATAAAAAAGATTCCACATCAGTGGACAGGCCTGTACCGGATTATTTTTCCGGAATTGGCCAGCTCAATATCAAAGGGATAAAAATAGGCATTCCCAGGGAATACTTCATCGAAGGCATGGACAAGGAAATAAAAGAACGTATTGAAAAAGTGATCAAACTCCTGGAAAAAGAAGGTGCCATCATTGAAGAAACCAGCCTGCCCCACACAGAATACGCCGTCGCTGATTATTACATCATCGCACCGGCAGAAGCTTCCTCCAATCTCGCGCGTTATGACGGCGTGAAATACGGCTACCGGTCCAAGTCCGAGGAATCGGCGAATAACCTCATCCAGATGTACTTTAACACCCGGAAGGACGGATTCGGCCCTGAAGTGAAGAGAAGGATACTACTCGGTACGTATTCCCTTTCATCAGGATATTATGATGCGTACTATCTCAAGGCCCTGAAAGTCCGGACACTTATCAAGCAGGATTTTGAGAAGGCCTTTAAAAAATTTGATGTACTTTTAACGCCTACGTCTCCCACCCCGGCTTTCAGGATCGGCGAGAAGATAAAGGACCCGCTCCAGATGTATTTGTCCGATATTTTCACGATTTCCACGAACATGGCCGGTATTCCAGGCATATCCCTGCCGGCCGGGAACAATTCCAAAGGATTGCCTGTCGGCGTCCAGCTCATGGCTGGTCCCTTTGAAGAGAAGAAATTACTGCAGATATCCTATGCCCTCGAGCAGATCATAAAAGATAAAGTTTGATAAGGAGCCTCATAATGGAATACGAATCCGTCATCGGACTGGAAGTCCATGTCCAGCTCAATACAAAGTCCAAGATATTCTGCAACTGTTCCACGCAGTTCGGCCGTACGCCCAATACCAATGTCTGCCCGGTCTGTATGGGACTGCCGGGCGTTCTCCCGGTCCTGAACAAGGAAGTGCTCAACAAGGCCGTGATGGCCGGCCTGGCCCTGAACTGCACGATCGCGGATTTCTCCAAATTCGACAGAAAGCAATATTTCTATCCTGACCTTCCCAAGAATTACCAGGTATCCCAATACGACCTTCCCATCTGCATAAAAGGTTATGTGGATATAAAGACGAACAGCCAATCCAAACGCATCGGCATCACGCGCGTGCACATGGAAGAGGATGCCGGCAAGCTGATCCATTCCGAGAAGCCCGGCTCAGACTTCAGTCTCGTGGATTATAACCGGACAGGCGTGCCGCTCATCGAGATCGTAAGCGAGCCTGACCTTTCCCTGCCTGAAGAAGCTGTTGTTTATCTGAACCTTCTGCGGAACCGGCTCAGGTACGTGGCTGTTTCCGAATGCAACATGGAGGAAGGGAGCCTCCGGTGCGACGCCAATATTTCCATCAGGCCCAAAGGCCAGAAAGAGCTGGGCACCAAGACCGAAGTAAAGAACATGAACTCCTTCAAAGCCGTGGAAAAAGCCCTGAAGTACGAGATCAAACGGCAGATCAGCGCCGTGGAAAAGAAAGAACGCATCGTGCAGGAGACCAGGCTCTGGGATTCGGAAAAAGAAGTGACTATCTCCATGCGTTCCAAGGAAGAAGCCCATGATTACAGGTATTTCCCGGAACCTGACCTTGTGCCCATGGTCATAGACAGGCAGGTGATCGAAGGAATAAAAAAGAATATGCCCGAACTTCCTGACCTGAAAGCAGAAAGGTATGTAAAGGAATTCGGCCTTACTCATGATGACGCGGAGATCATTACATTTGAGAAAGAGATGGCTCTGTTCTACGAAGAGTGCGTTAAAATACACAGAAATTACAAGAGCGTAGCCAACTGGCTCAGAAGCGAAGTAATGCAGTACCTCAACAGGAACAATAAAGCCATCACAGACATGAAAGACCTGAAACCCGCCAACCTGGCCAAGCTGATAAAACTGGTGGACGACGGTATTATTACAGGAAAAATAGGCAAGGAACTTGTTATTGAGATCATAGAGAAGGACATTGATCCAGCGGTACTTATTGAAAAGAAAGGGTTAAAGCAGGTCTCGGACGAAGGCGCCATTGAAAAGATCGTGGATGAGGTGATCAAAGAGAATCCCGATGCCGTGGAGAAATTCAAAAGCGGCAAGACCGGTATCCTTGGTTTCCTCGTTGGCCAGGTCATGAAAAAGAGCCAGGGCAAAGCCAATCCCGCTATTGTGAACAAGCTGTTCGAGCAGAAGATGAAATAAAAGCCCTCTGTCAGATCCGTTTCAAGGCAGAGCATAAATTCCGGCATATACTGATCCGTTTATCTTTTATCGCCCTCACCTTAAGATACTGTTCCCAGCCGTGTCCGCAAAGCATATAAACACCTTTACTTCCGGCGTTGAGCGCCAGTTCCATATCCGAAAGATGGTCTCCGATGACATAAGAAGCTTTCAGATCGATATTATATTTTTCAGCCGCCTTGTTCAGAAAATACGGCTTGGGCTTCCGGCAATCGCAGTTATCCTCTTTTTTATGCGGGCAGAAATAAACAGCCTTGATAATGATCCTTTTTTCACGCAGCTTCTTTAAAATGTAGGAATGGACCTTCCTGACCTCGCTTGTTTTCAGCATGCCTTTGGCGATATAGGGCTGGTTGGTGATAATGAAAAGCAGATACTCCTTCTGAAACCTGCGCAATCCGTCAAAGATATTCTTATAGAATTCCACCTGCCCGATATTTTTAAGGGCGCCCCTGTCTTTGATGAGCGTTCCGTCCCTGTCCAAAAAAATGGCTTTTTTCATAGGCGGCCGCCATGTTATTTTTTTAAGATATCCTTTAAAAAGCTTTTACCGTTCGCGAGCTTCTTCACGCCAAGCATCTCGCTGATGGTCTGACCCAGGTCAGCCATGGAATCGCGTGTTTTCAGGTCAATGTTCTGCCTGAAATCAGGGCTGTATCCGAGCAGCGGAACGTATTCACGCGTATGGTCCGTGCCTTTGTAGGTCGGGTCATTGCCGTGATCTGCCGTGATAAAGAGAGCATCTCCGGATTTTATCTCCGGTATCATATCTTTAAGCACCTTATCGAACTCAAGCAAAGCGTTATAATATCCCGCTACATCCCTGCGGTGGCCGTAGAGCATGTCAAAATCGACCAGGTTGGCGAACACCAAGCCTTTCCACTGCCGGTCTTTCATCAGTTCCAGGACCTTGGCCTGTCCGTCATGGTTATTGCCCGTGTGAAAGGACTGCGTAATTCCTTTATGGTTGAAGATATCCTCTATCTTGCCGACCCCGATCAATTCCATGCCTGCTTTGGATACCACATCATTCAGGATACCATCCGGCGGCATAACTGCAAAATCCCGCCTCCGTTCAGTCCGCTTGTAAGTTCCGGCCTTGCCCAGGAAAGGACGCGCAATGACCCGGCCGATATTATACTGGCCTGTCAGGATCTTCCTTGTCTTTTCGCACATCGCATAC
>JAQTRT010000172.1:0-3800 GCA_028711675.1 bacterium
AGGACCAAGATGGACAACGCACCCCTTGCCATAAAAATAAAAGAAGCAGCCCGGCTGGTCATGAACTCAAAAAAAGCCATAGCTCTTACCGGTGCGGGCATATCCGTGGAAAGCGGGATCCCTCCCTTCCGCGGTCCCGGCGGTCTCTGGTCGAAATACGACCCTGCGCTTCTGGACATCCGTTATTTCCGGCAGAATCCGGAAAAATGCTGGGAATTCATTTACGAGATATTTTACCGGTTTTTCAGGGATGCCAGACCCAATGAAGCCCATATCAGCCTGGCAGAACTGGAAAAGTACGGCTGTTTGAAATCCATTATCACTCAGAACATCGATCATCTTCACCAGGAAGCCGGCAGCCGGACCGTTCATGAATTTCACGGGAATTCCGGGACACTGGTCTGCGGCTCCTGCCTGAAAAAATATCCGGCCCGTGAAATGATACAGGAAAAGGTCCCGCCTGTATGCCCCGGCTGTCAAAAGATATTAAAGCCGGATTTTGTTTTTTTCGGCGAACCGATCCCTGAACAAGTCCTGAATCTCTCCTTTAAGGAAGCACGGAGCTCTGATCTCCTTATCCTGATCGGAACAACAGGAGAGGTTTATCCCGCAGCCCGGATCCCGGTCCTGGCCAAACAGAACCACGCAATCCTCATCGAAGTGAACCCCAGTGAATCGAATTACACCGGTCTTGTCACGGATTTGTTCCTCCAGGGCCAGGCCGGTCCTGTTATGGGTCTGCTGCTGAAAGAAGTACTGAAGATGAAGAAGAAACCGGACTGAATGACAGCCGGAACATCTTCCGCGCACGGTCATTTGGCATACTTTGTTTTTATCCTGGCCTTTGTCTCTTCGATCCTTTTTTTCAGGTCCTCGTTCTCCAGGTCCAGTTTAAGGGCCAGTTCCCAGTTCGCCAGGGCATTTAAATAATCCTCTTTGATATAAGCGTCATATCCTATGAAAAAATAATATTTATATTTATCTTCCTCCCCTTTTTTCCATTTAATGATCCTTACCTCTACGTTCCTGTTCTTTGCGTCTCCGGAAACCTCTTCCTGTGATTTTCCGGTCAGGGTTTTCTCGTCATAGATCTTATAACCCAGCTTCCGCTTGTCGATCCCCTTCTTCACGAAAAACTCGCACATGAATTCCGCGCGTTTTCGCGACAATTCCTTGTCCGTGGCCCTGCTCTTCAGATCGAACGAATTGATCATGACGATGACCCGCTTATAGCTTTCCTCATTGATCACGTTAACCACCTTGTTCAGGACCGATTGTCCCTCCAGCCTGATCTCGGGCTGGTCCGGGGAAAAGATCAGGTTCTCATATTCGCTGATGTTAAGAAGAAGCTCATTCCCTTTCTTTTCCCTGATGATGTTATCTTCGATCTCGATAAAGTCGGAATGGCTCAGGAAAACACCCGGTTCAGGTTCCTCCTTATCCGTATAATAAACATCGTTCAGGAAAACAGTCAGGCCGTTCTGGTTCAAAGGGGCAATAACGATGATCCCGAAGCCGCCGATGATGTTCTTTAAATTCAGGTTCTTCAGATCGATCTTGTAAAGCGTCCATTTTCTGGAAAGACTGACGAGTCCGGTGGAGATCTGGTCAGAGTCCCCGTAGGGCCCCTGGATACCCCCCACTTTAAATTCCAGTACTTCGTCCCCTTTCAATCCGTGCGCATAGAAAAAAAGATTCTTAGCGCCTGTCAGGGAGAATCCGCCTCTTTTATTATTACCCCAGTTGTTGGCCGGGTATTGCCAGTACAGGCCTGCCCAGCCTTTGCTGTCAGGCCGTGTGTCCGGCTTGTATATTATTTTGATACTGTTCTTATTTATTTTACTCTCTGTTTTCTTCAGTACTTTAACGCTCCGCACATCACCCATATATCCGGACATGATATAATAGGAACGGGGGGTTTCATTGGATAAAACATAGAAAGGGAATCTGGTTACTTTCTGCCCTTCGATCTCAATATCAGCATTTTTATTGTTGGAACCTGTTAAAAACAGAAAAAAAAGCAGGGGCGCAATAATGATGATTTTCCGTTTCATACTATGATTTTCGACATATCAGGCCTGTTTATTTAGTTCCGGAAGATAAAACCAATTAAAAAGCCATGCCCCTTATTTTCCCCGCTTACCCGCCCCTTTTATCATTATTATTACGCTGAAAACAATAGTGCTCAGGATAACGATGGTAGCGCCGGAAGGCCAATTCAGGTAATAAGAAAGGACCAGGCCCAGCATGATATTGATAAAAGCCGTCAGGATGGAGAAAAGGACCTGTTCCCTGTAATTCCTGGCCAGAAGATATGAAGTGGCGCCGGGCAGGACCAGAAGGCCTGTTAAAAGAACGACTCCTGTGATCTTGATAAGGCTCAGGATCGTGCATATGATGAGGAAGATCAGCAGATAATAATAACGGTCCACAGGAAGCCTCATGATCCTGCCGTATTCTCTGTCAAATACCAGCATGAGGAACTGGTTGAAATAACGGTAAAAGACTGATCCGGCAAGGACCGCCGAACCCAGTATGAACAGCATGTCAGCGGGTGTGATGGTAAGGATGCTGCCGAACAGGAATGAGAGCAGATCGCTTGTGTATCCTTTTTTATAACTGAGCAGGATAATGCCCAGAGCCATGGAAAAAGAGACCAGGATACCGATGGATGTATCTTCGCTGATCCTGCTGTTCAGGCTGATACGCGCAATGCTGAACCCGGCGAACAGGGCGAAGACAAGGGCCCCCAGCAGGGGATGGATGCCCAGGAGGACCGCAAGGGCCAGACCGCCGAACGAGATATGCGAGATCCCTTCGCCGAGAAAAGCAAGGTTCTTGCTGGTGATAAAAAAGGAGACCATTCCCGTGAGGAAGCTGATCAGGACCCCGGCTGCAAGGGCCCTCTGCATGAAGGTATATTGCATGAATTCCATAAATCTTATTTCCCGTGACGGTGCAGAGGCACAAGCCTGTGCGGTATGTTCTTTCCGTGGACCAGGATCTCCAATCCTTCTTTCATCTGGTTCTTATAGACCGGACAGCTGATGAATTCCCCTCCCTTGTTATGCACGTACAGCCGTTTATCCAGGCAGCCTACTTTATCGGAGATGCCGGGCACGACATCCAGGTCATGCGTGACAAGGATGATGGTGATCTTCTCCTTCCTGTTCAGCTGTTTCAGGAAATTAAAGATATGGAATTCGCTCTCCTGATCCACGCCTGTCACAGGTTCGTCCAGGATAAGGGTCTCAGGTTCATTGGCCAGGGCCCGTGCCAGAAGGACCTTTTGTTTCTGGCCTCCGGAAAGCTTCAGAAAAAGCTCGTTCCTCAAGTCCTCTATCTGAAGCATCTCCAGGACACGGTCTATTTTTACCTTGATGTTCTCCTTGTTCCGGAGCATGCTTAAGCGGATGACATCAGAAACCGGCAGGAGAAGCCTCTGGCTGATCTCGCTGTAACTGGAAAGCTGGGGGACATAACCCACCCGGAACTCTTCGGGAGAGAGCTTCATGATATCCTTGTTCTTATACAGGATACGGCCTCTTTGGGGCCTCAGCAGGCCGACCATGAGCTTGATGAGCGTTGTTTTCCCGCTGCCGTTAGGGCCTACTACAGTGAAAACGATCTTATCCCTGATGACAAGATTGATATCTTCCAGGATCCAGCGGTCATCGAACTGATACCACATGTTTCTGATTTCGAACAGGTTCATTTCAGTACTTCTTTTATCTTGTTGAAATTATATTTGATCAGGTTGATATATGTATTTGCCTTATTGCTCTCAGGGGAGCCCAGAA
>JAQTRT010000172.1:3810-6995 GCA_028711675.1 bacterium
ATGTTCACAAGCCTGGATTTTGTTTCCTGGGCGATCTTCCTGGTGACCGAGGAGTCCGACTCGCCGGTATTGATGATCACACGGATATCCGTAGCCTTCACCTTATCAATGATCCTGGCCAGGTCTTTGGGTGACGGTTCCACGCCGTGGTGTTCAATGATGATATCGGACTGGACCAGGCCGTAATCCCGGGCAAAATAAAAAAGTGCGGAATGAGATGCGATGAAGCTCTTATTGGAAAAGGAGGCCATGTCTTTCCTGATATGCTTGTCCAGGTTCTGGATATCCCTGTAATAATTCAGGTAATTCCTCAGGATGGATTCTTTCTCATCAGGGAAATATTCGATCAGGTAATTTTTCAGGACCTTGATGATCTTCAAGACCTGGCCGGGGGAAAGCCAGATATGCGGGTCCTGCCCCTCGTACTTCAGCTCCTTGCATAAATTGATGACCTTCATCTTGCTGTTCCCGCCGGATTTGACCATGTCCAGAAGCCAGCCGTCAAAATTATCGCCCACCATCACACAGATATCGGCTGCGCCGGATTCCCTGATGATCTGGGGTGTGAGGGAAAAAGTATGGGGGTCATCCCCTTGTTTTATGATGAATTTTACTTCAGCAATCGGCCCGGCGATGTTCCTGATGATATCCGCCACAGGAAAGATGGAAGTAATGATCCTGGCCGGCTCAGCAGACAGGGAGACTTGTGTGAGAAAAGTGAAAAACAGGATAATGAAAGATATTTTTTTCATATCCAACCTCATAAATCATAAAACGCGGGATAACTCTATCTTAATCCATCTTTAATAAAAGTCAAGGAAAAACAGAACTTCATCAGGCAGGATTATATATTTTTATTTTTTCTCATTCTCGCACCCCATCCGTGGGGTGCTGCGAGGATTCCGCCGGGTTTTAACCTCCTGTTAAAACCGCGGCTTCATAAACCGAAAAACTAAAAACATATAATCCTGCCCACTCGTACACCCTTAAAAAAATTAGCGCCCTGTATGTTCTATTTTTCTACGCATTTCCGGCAATCGCCCTGGTTGGGGCAGGACGGTTCTTCCTTTCTGCTCCTGGTCGAGTCCCGGACCGCAAGCGGTGAGAAAAGACGGTCCATATCCGGACTGCCGCAGGCTTCGCAACTGATCTTTAATCCTTTCTCCTTCTCCGAGATCGAGGCATGGACCTCTCTCCTTTTTCCGCAATTACGGCAGATATATTCATAAACAGCCACAATAACCTCCTTCAATGAACAGAAAGAATATAATCCCTAAAATCCTTTTGGCAAGTGTATGTGAGCCCGGATACAGACAATTCACTATTTTTTTATCACATCAGACTTTTTATCCGCCTGTTCACCCTGCTCTTTTACGGCTTTTTCAACCAGGGTGGGAACAGGCTTGTAATTAATGGAGTATTTCCGTTTCAGGAGGTCTTCCAGGTATTCGATATGGTCATCGAGCATCTTGGACGCGATGGAATTGGCGATACCCGGCTGTTCCCGGATGGTCTTATAAAGGCCCAGGGCTTTTGTGAAGTTCCCCTCTTTCTCGGCCTTGATACAGCTCTCAATGAAGCTCTGGAAGCGTTTTAAATGGATATCGCTCAGTATTTCCTGCCAGTTAAAGGGCGCGTAATTGCGCCCTTTCTTGAAGATGATCTCTTCTATATCATCCTGTGATTTTTTTTTCCCGGGTTCTTTCTCGGCCCGATCCCCGCTCCCTTCCCCCGGCTTCGCTCCGCCCTCTTTCTCTAATTCAGGCTTTTTTTTTTCGCCGCCGCCGGCTTCTTCCGGCTTGATCTCCGGTGGTATGGCCTTGGCCTTCAGGCTTTCCTGCTTGGCTGTCGTGATCTGGCCTATTTCGCGGAACAAACCTTCGATCTCCGGGGCTTCCGACAGCTTGATGTTCACGTTCTCGATGTTCTTGATGATCGTAGCGCCCTGGGGCAGACCTTTCATATCCTTGAATTCCTGGAACAGGACGTTGGAATCCTCGACCGCACGGCCGAAGCCTTCCTTGATCTCGGACGGCTCGATGTATTCCGCATGGGTAATATCGAGAAGGGAGAGCGATTCCTGGAGGTCGTTCAGGGCATGCCTGATATACTTTTTGGACATCCCCTGTTTTTTGGCGATCTCGGCTATGACCCCTTTATAATAATCGTCCACGGCCTGGATCTGCGTTTCCAGTTTAAGATAATTGTCTTTCAGCTCGTCTATGATCTTGTTCTTATAGTCTTCCCGCCTGGCCAGTTCCTCCTGGATCGTGATCTTGATCTGGTCCAGGGCGGACCGGACCTGGGACCTGTAGCGTTCGAAGTTGACCCTGAAGTCATTGATCTTCTGGCTCAGTTTATCGTCGGTTGTCTTCAGGATGGCCAGCTCCGCGTCCTTCATGTACATCCTGGACTCAACCTCACGCATGGATGTCTGGATATCCTTTATCTGCATGAGCTTTCTGGAATTGTCCTCAGAGAGCAGGCGGATCTGCTTCTCGTTTAATTTATCACGGCTGGTCGAACCTTCCTTCAAGCTCACGATCAGGTTGTCTTTTTCTCGCAGGATATCCAGCAGAGCCTGCACGTCCTTGTCCATGACTCCTGCCGGCTTTTCTGCCCCTGGTTTTAATTTTTCATCAGCCATATTTTTCCTCTCGTTTTTTAATACGTAAAGAAGATAAGGTACTGGCCGAACACCCAGCCCGTCGTGTTGTCCATGAGCTGGATCTGATACCAGTAATTCTCGTCGCCCTCCACTTTTTCCCTTTCCGGACCCCGGCTGAGCAGGATAACCTTATCCCCGTAATTAAGCGAGGTGACCACGTTATTGCGCGTGATCACGGGATTCTTCCTGATCCTGACGCGTTCACCGTTGATAATGGCAAAATTTCTGTTTACAAAGTTCCGTCTGTAGCCCAGCATCTTTTCGATGAGCTTCATCTTTCTATCCAGATTGAACCGGACATTCTCCAGACGTTCACCGGAAAAATTCCCCAGGCCGATGATCATGTTGTCCTGCGTCTTCTTTTCCATACGGCCTTTCAGTTCCTGCCTGGCTTCCTGATAATACTTTTTAGCGTCGTCCAGGTTGTTCTCGATAAAGCTCAGGTCTCCCAGAAGATAAAGGGCCAGGCTGCTCATCCTGTGCTTCTCCTTCACCATGGTCTTCAGGGCCTCCCGGT
>JAQTRT010000173.1 GCA_028711675.1 bacterium
CCCCTCGGTTTTCTCATGTCCGCAGCCGGGATCGGGGCCCTGTCCGGCGCAATTTTTCTGGCTTCAAAAAACACCGTGGCAGGCCTTCCCAGGATCATCCCCCTTTCAGCTTTCATCCTGGGGATCGGCCTTTGCCTCCTGTCGCAATCCAGGTCCCTTCCTCTATCCATGCTTCTTATGCTCTTTACAGGATTCGGCATCATTGTCCAGATGGCCTCAAGCAATACCCTGCTTCAAACTCTCGTGGATGACGACAAACGCGGCCGGGTGATGAGTTTTTACGCCATGTCCTTCATGGGCGCCGCGCCTTTCGGCAGCCTTATCCTGGGAAGTCTGGCCAGCAGGATAGGAGCTCCTTCAACCATGCTTATCAGCGGGATATTCTGTATCCTGGGTTCTCTGTCCTTTGCCAGGAAACTGCCAACACTTCAAAAACTGATACAGCCCTTATTAATAAAAAAAGGGGTCATTAAAGACCTTGATCCCGGGATACAGGCAGCGACGGACCTTTCCCGGACCCCGGGGATATGAGCTTCCTGTTTCCCGTTTAGTTCTCATTTCTATATATGGAAATTCAGAAGAAAAACTCCTTGATAATAAAATAAAAAAAAATAATATATAAGGTTCAAGGGGATTTTACTAAAAATAAGAGCTCTTTTATATCAATTAAATTTATTTTTAAAGGAAGTATGGATCATGATCAATATCAGAAGGAATCCTTATCAGACCCGCGTGGTTATCACGGGCCTTGGCACCATCAATCCCATCGGCAACAGCGTGAAAGAGTACTGGGATAACCTTATTGCCGGCAAATCCGGGGTCAGGCTGGCCAGGAACACGGACTTGTCCAATTTCCATATCAAGATCGGAGCGGAAGTGGACCTGCCCGACCTTTCCTCTTATTTCCCGAAAAAATTCATGCTCAAACGGCTGGACCGGTTCATCCTGTTCGGCCACGTGGCAGCGACCCAGGCCTTGAAAGACTCGGGACTGGACGTGAACAAGGACCCGCAGCGTTACGGCGTCCTGATCGGCACGGGAGACGCAGGCGTGGGCATCACGTTCCAGAATACCCAGAATGTCCTGACATCGGGCATGGACACGGTCTCGCCCTTCTACGTCATAGGATGCATCCCCAATACAGCTTCAGCTTACGTTGCCAAGGAGTTCAATCTGCAGGGACCGAATTTCTCGGTCAATTCCGCATGCGCCACCAGCAATCATGCCATTGCCCTGGCCGCGCTCATGATCAAGATGGGACTCACAGACGCCATGATCTGCGGCGGCTCGGAAGCTGTCGTGAACGTCATGGGATTTGCGGGATTCGGCATGATCGGGGCTTTATCGGAAAGGAATGATTCGCCCGAAACAGCCAGCCGGCCTTATGACAAGGACCGGGACGGATTTGTGCTGGGTGAAGGCGCGGGCATTATCTGCCTGGAAGAGCTGGAGCACGCAAAAAAACGCGGAGCCCATATCTATGCAGAACTGAAGGGTTTTGGTTTCAGCTGTGACGCGTATGACCTTGTGGCTCCCCATCCTGAAGGACGGGGGGCATGCACAGCCATGGAAGCAGCCATGGAAAACGCGGGCATCAACAAGGAGGATATTGACCTGATCAACGCGCACGGCACATCCACACCGCTTGGTGATATATTGAAAGCAGGGCCATTACAAAAGTATTCAAGGACCTGATAAAAACGATACCTGTGCATAGTACGAAATCCATGATCGGCCATCTTATCGGCGCAGGCGGCGGTACAGAAGCCATTGCCGTTATCCTGGCCCTGGAAAAAGGCATTATCCACCCCACCATCAACCAGTTCGAGCAGGACCCTGATATCCATCTGAACGTCGTCCGGAACAAAGCCATAGAAGCTAAAGTGGACCATGCGCTTTCGAACAGCTTCGGGTTCGGCGGCCAGAACGCCACGCTGGTTATTTCCAGGTATAAGGAATAAATATGTAACACCACACCTTTTCATGTGGTGATTATTCAATCGACGGGTAATCGGCGCACCTAAAGGGACACCTGATCACCGGAGTTATATAGTCTAAGAGTCTGAAAGTCTGCTCGTCTAAAAGTAATACATCAAAATTTCCCTTGATTTTATACTTTAAACCTGTATCATTTAATTTTGTGATTTTAACCGATATTGATTCGATACAGTTTTCATGCGTATATTCATCTGATTTGACTATTTCCAGTCCTATTAAACATTAAAAGGATAAGGTTCTATCATCCATGGAAAAAAACAGTAAAAGAAGGGTTGTCATTACAGGCATGGCCACTATCAATCCCTTAGCCGATAACCTGGAGGATTTCTATACAAACCTGATCAATGGGAAATCCGGCATCAGACGGTGGACATCCATTGACATGTCACGGGTCGAATGCAAGATCGGCGGCGACCTGGGCCATTACGATTTCACCAAAGCCCTGGATAACCTGAGAGGCAGGATATCGGAAGAGCTCCATAAAAAACTCCGTAAGCTCTTCAGGACCTGTACTTTTTCCAATAAAGCAGCCATGCTCTGCAGCATCAACGCGTACCTGGACGCGAAACTCTTCGGAAACCATGACGACCCGTTCCGGACCAGCGTCATCACAGGCGGCCATAATTTCAATTCGGTCTATATTACAAAGAACAACAAGCAGTTCGAAGCGGAACCTGATTTTATCGATCCGCTCTTTGGCGTGGAAGCCCTTGACCCGAACATCCCTGCTTCCATATCAGAGGTCCTGAACGTAAAAGGCCCCACATTCACCATCGGCGGAGCGTGCGCCAGCGGTAACCTGGCCATAAGGGACGGATTCAGGGATATCGTGACAGGGGAATGCGACAGGTCTGTGGTCTCCGGCGCCATCTTTGACATGACGCCCGCGGATATCCAGGCCATGGTCATGCTTAATTCCGTGGTGGTCGATCCGGCCTTGCAGAACGAACCGGAAAAAGCCTCACGGCCGTTCGACGCGGACCGGTGCGGGTTCATCCCGTCCCACGGCGCAGGCGCCATTATCCTGGAAGAACTGGAGACCGCCAAAAGACGCGGGGCGGTTATTCATGCGGAACTCCTGGGCGTGATGGCCAATGCCAATGCCAATCACGTGCCGGCACCCAGTTCCGAAAGCCAGACCAGGCTCATGAAAGATCTATTGGCTCATACCGGTATAAAGCCCGAACAGGTCGATTATGTGAATTGCCATGCCACAAGCACCCCGCTCGGTGATCTGGAAGAACTGACAGCCATTAAAGGGGCGTTCGGTCCCCATACCAAAAAGCTGAAGCTGAACGCGCCCAAGTCCATGCTGGGACACGTATGCTGGTCCGCCCCTATTGTGGAAACCATTGCCGGCATCCTCCAGATGAAACACGGCATGCTCCACCCGTCCATCAATATTAATAAGCTGGACCCGGCCGTTGACCTGGATGTATGCCCCAACAAAGCAATCGCGCATAAGATCCGTATCATGCTGAAGAACTCGTTCGGATTCGGCGGCATCAATTGCTGCAGTCTGATAAAAGAATATGAGGAATGATCCATGAATATATTTATCACAGGCGGGTCAAGGGGAATAGGCAGGGTTATTGTGCTGAAGCTTGTTAAAGAAGGGAACGGATGCGCCTTTACGTATTCCGGGAATAAAGCCGGCGCTGACGAGACCATCAAACAAGCCAGAGAGATCAACCCCTCGGTCCCTGTCCGGAGCTATCAGCTCGATGTCAAGAATCCCGACCAGGTGGAAAAAGTGATCGAGGAAGCCATTAAAGATTTTGTGAACATAGACGGAGTGGTGAATAACGCGGCCGTGGTACGGAACAACGCAGCTGCCTTGATGAGCAACGAGGAATGGAACGAGGTCATTGCCACTAACCTGACCGGCCCGTTCTATGTGTGCCGGACCTTCCTCATGCACTTCATCTCCAACCGGTTCGGCCGCATCATCAACATCTCATCCCTGGCCCAGACCGGGTGCAGCGGCCAGGTGAATTACGCGGCAAGCAAGGCCGGGCTCATCGGTCTTACCAAGACCCTGGCCAAAGAGTACGGGAGCAAGGGGATCACGGCCAATGTGGTGACCGTGGGCTATGTCCAGACCGACATGACAAAAGACAACATGGCCGAGACACTCCATAAGTTCTGGCTCCGGCACTGCCCCGTGAAGAAGATCACCGATGCCGAGGATATTGCCGAGCTGGTCTGGTTCCTCTGCACCAAAAGAACGGAATTCATCAACGGCGAAGTGATCAATGTCTCGGGCGGTCTGACATACGCGCCGTAAAGAAAAGGCAATAAAGGCATTAAGGGGATAAAGGTTGTAAAGGTTAAAACATAAAAGGCCATCATGTGTCTTTATTTTATAAAAAATACATGATGGCAAGGAAGCACCATGAAAAAGGTCGGTATTGAAAAAATCAATTTATACGGCTGTTCCTTGTTCATGAAACAGGAGAACCTGGCAAAAGCCAGAGGGAAGGACCCGGACAAGGTGATCAGGGATTACCTTATCAATACCCGTTCCCTTAATCCTCCTTACGAAGATACGGTCACCATGGGTGCCAACGCGGCCAGGCCCATGCTCACGGACCGGGATAAAAAAGATATAGGAATGCTCATCGTGGGGACGGAAGGCTCGGTGGATTTCGGCAAGCCCATCAGCACCAATATCCACGAAGCGCTTGGTCTCCATCATAACGTACGGAATTACGAGACCAAGCATGCCTGCTACAGCGGTGTGGCAGCCCTGGACACGGCTGTCAACTGGATCGCATCAGGCCTGAACCACGGGAAAAAGGCCCTGGTCATTGCAACGGATTTCTCCAGGATGCACCTGGGCAAGGACCATGAGTTTGTGCTCGGCGGCACGGCTGCCGCTATCCTGGTGAGCGACACTCCCCGGGTCGTGGAGTACGAACTGGAGAAAAAAGGCTTTTGGTCAACGAACATCTACGACACATTCAGGCCCACGGCCAGGCATGAGTCGGGCAATAATGAAGTAAGCCTTTACAGCTACTCGGACGCCCTGGAAGGCGCGTATAAACATTACCTTGAGAATGCCGGTGAACCGGTCGACTTCGATTCCTATTTTGATTACAATATTTACCATATGCCGTTCCCGGGCATGGCATTCCAGGCGCACAGGATATTGTGCAACCTGGCCAAACCCAGGTCCAAGGCGGAAGTGAAGGAAAATTTCAATAAAAAGGTCCTGCCCTCTCTCAGGTTCGCTTCCCGTGTGGGAAGCACGTACGGAGCCAGTAATTTCGTGGGCCTGTGCGGACTCATTCAGAGCGTGGATAACCTGAAGTCCGGCAGCAGGATCGGGTTTTTCTCCTACGGTTCAGGCGCCATCGGCGAATTCTACAGCGCCAAGATCCTGCCTGAGGCCGGGAAGATCATTGACAGCATGAAGATCGACGAAGCCTATGACCGGAGGAAAGAAGTGACCGTGGAACAGTACGAAATGATAGAAAAGATGCGGGAAAGCAATATAGAAAAACAGGACTTTGTACCGGACTTTTCCGTACTCGATAACTGGTATGACAAGCATTATAAAGGCAAAGGCTTCCTGGTCCTGAAGGAAGTAAAGAACTTTTACAGAAAATACGAGTGGAGCTGATACAATGGCCCTTGTGGAACAATACAGCGATTCCGGACTCTGCGTCATAACCCTGAACAACAGCGAGGCCGGCAACGTACTGAACATCCAGAGTATGGAAGAGTTCCATAAAGCCCTCCGGGCCTCTCTCAAAGACGGGAAAGCGCGGGTCATCCTCCTCCGTTCCAACGGCGACAATTTCTGCCTGGGTATGGACCTGAAGATGCTCCAGGAAACAGAAGGCCGGAACAGCCTGGCTAAAAAAGCTGTTGCCCTGTATACCCGCCTTCTCTCCCTGATCTATAAAAGCCCCAAGCCCGTCATCTCCCTCATTCAAGGGAATGTAAAAGCCGGCGGCATGGGCCTGGCCTGCACCTGCGACATCGTTATTGCCTCCGATAATTCCACGTTCGAATTCAGCGAGATATTCTTCGGCCTCATCCCGGCCAATGTCATGCCTTTCCTTTATTCCCTCAGGATACAACCCCAGAAACTGCGGTACCTCGTGCTGACCGGAAAGAAGCTCTCGGCTGCTGAAGCTAAAGGACTGGACCTGGTGGATGAGGTCTTCTCAGGTCCGGAGATGGAAAAAGGGATTAAAAGCATCATCAAGAACCTCCTGCGGGCATCGCCTGAAGCCCTGGCCGAGGCTAAATTGTTCACACGGAAGCTTTCAGGAAAGTCCATGGAGAAATCCATTTCCATGGCCAGGAAAAAACTGCTGGGCCTGATCAGGGACCCTGATGTCATGAACGCCATCAAGTCCTTCAACTCCGGCGAATTTCCTTCCTGGTTCGAAAAATTCCGGCCTGAAAAACCGTTGGTATAAAAAAATTATCGAAATAGCAGAACATGTGAATTATTTAAATTTTTCGGTTTGGAGAACCGTAATTTTGACAGGATGTCAAAATAGGTTCTCCCCTCGCAGGGCTGCATGGATGCAGCCCGAGAACAAGAAAAATCTAAAAATTTCACATGTCCTGCCCTGTATAATTTCTATTAAAAGGTGTTATCATGAGTAAAAGAATCATCAGGGAAGTAAAAGATAACGGCATTGCTCATATCAGGATGCAGGACGAGCAGAGGAAAAATATCTTTGCCGAAGATTTTATCCGCGAGCTGATCGAGAACCTTGACTACCTGGAAGAGAAGGAAAAGCCTAAAGTGCTCATCCTTTCCGGCATGAAGGACGTTTTTTCCGCAGGCGCTGAAAAACAGAACCTGCTCGATTTGTGCGACGGCAAGGTGTTCGTGAAAGACCTTGTGATCTCGGAGAAGCTCATCAACGCTCCTTTTCCGGTCATCGCGGCCATGGAAGGCCATGCCGTGGGCGGAGGCCTGGTCATGGCCGTCTGCTGCGATATCGTGATAGCG
>JAQTRT010000174.1 GCA_028711675.1 bacterium
ACGCGCTGGAGGAGATCGTGTATTCCCTGTATATCCTGGCCAGGTTCAATCACCCGGACCGGGAGACCATGATCTACATCCGCGAGCATCATTTCCAGGACCTCTATGATCATGAGAAAGCCATGCTGGCTGCCGCGTTCGCATACACGGGGGACAGGCCCATGGCCAGATCGCTCCTGCCCAAAGAGTTCAGGATCAGGGAACATTATGATCATTACGGCCGGGGCGGTTTTTATTCCTACATCCGGACCGTGGCCCTGACCCTTGATGCCCTGCTGGCTGTTTCACCCGGAAGCCGGGAGATCACGGGCCTCCTGAAGAGGCTGGAATCCGGATTGAACAAATACGGTTATTGGGGCAGCACACAGGAGAACGCTTTTGCTCTCATGGCCCTTTCCCAGCTCCTGAACAGGGACCTGGATAGCGTGCTGAGCGGCGATATTATTGTTGACGGGAAAAAAGTGAAGGAGATACCCAAAGAGACTCTGGTGATGAAGGAGAAAGCTTTCAGCGGACGTGTGGTGAAGATCAGGATGGCGTCCGGTTCAAGCTGTTATTACACCTGGTGCGCGGACGGTTTCCCCCTTACTTCGGACAGGCGATACATGAGCGAAGGTCTGAAAGTGACGCGGCGGTTCCTGAAGAAGGACAATACTCCCGTTGACCTGAACAGCGTGAAGCAGGGCGATACGTTTATCGTGGAACTGCTCCTGGAGAGCACCCAGGCCGTAGAGAACGTGGCCCTGGTGGACATGCTCCCCGGCGGATTCGAGATCGAGAACACGCGGCTCCGCATGACAGGGGATATCGGCTGGCTTCCCGAACAGACGGATGAACAGTATTCGGATATCAGGGATGACCGCATCATCTATTTCACCAGTTTCCAGAATTACGGCAATTACACCAAGAAGTTTTATTACGCCGTTCGCGCCGTCACGGAAGGCGTGTTCACACTGCCGACGGTATACGGCGAAGCCATGTATGATCCTCTGATCCGGGCCCAGAATTTCAACCAGGAGCAGGTGGTCATAACAAAGTAATAGTCAGCAGAAATCAGCTGTTTATGGATAAAGGGATTAGGTCGATCATTTTTCCTCATTCTCGGCCTGCATCCATGCAGGCCTGCGAGGGGAGTCGCTACTTTAACCTCCTGTTAAAGTGACGCGACTCCAAACCGGAAAAACGATCGATCCTAATCCCTTATAATATACCCGGATACTTAAAATATAGTCAGCAGGAATCAGCCGGCTATTAAACATTACTATGTTTAAAATTAATAAGGAATTAATCAGGTTCATTAGGGCCTTTCTTGTCCTGGCAGGATTTATCCTGCTTATCAATATTATTTTCCCCTTGCCTTCGGATAAACTGGAGAAGGATTATTCCACCGTCATCCGGGCCAGGGACAGCACGATCCTGTATGTCACCCTGTCACCCCACCAGACCTACCGTTTCCATACGCCCCTGGCCGATATATCTCCTTACGTGGTCCGGGGCTTTGTCCGGTATGAGGATAAATACTTTTTCTGGCATCCCGGCGTGAATCCCGCGGCTGTTCTCAGGGCATTTCTCCTGAACTGGAAGGAGAAGAGGGTGGTCTCAGGCGCATCCACCATCACCATGCAGATCGCCAGGATGCTGGAACCCAAGTCCAGGACTTTTTTCAATAAAGCCCTTGAAATGCTCAGGGCCTGGCAGCTTGAGATATGTTATTCGAAAAAAGAACTTCTCGAGATCTATTTGAATACAGTGCCCATGGGCGGTAATATCCAGGGTGTGGCTGCGGCTTCCTGGATCTATTTCGGAAAAGAGGTCGGCCGCCTGAGCCCCTCGGAAGCCGCCATCCTGGTAAGCATCCCCCGGGCGCCGGACCTGAACAGGCCGGACAGGGGCATGGAGCGGACCGCCCGTCTCAGGAACATGATCCTCGAGAATTTTTACAGGAACAGGAGCATTACAAGGGAACTCCTGAAAGAGAGCCTCTCTTCTCCGGTCGTAGTGAGGAAAAAGAGCTTTCCCTTCCTCGCCCCTCATCTTGTTATGCGGGTCCTGGGTAAGAAGAATATAAAAACGGATATCCGGCTGACCGTTGACCCTGAGACCCAGTCCCTCTGCGAAAGGATCGTCCGGTATTATCTCCATCACATCCAAAAGTACAGGATCAATAACCTTTCCGTGCTGGTTGTGGATAACCGTACCATGAAAGTGAAGGCGTATATCGGTTCGCCTGATTTCTTCGACCGGGAGCATAACGGCCAGAACGACGGCATCATTTCCCGGCGTTCTCCGGGGTCCACCCTGAAGCCGTTCATTTACGCCAGGGCCTTTGACAAAGGACTGGTCACGCCGGCATCCCTGGTCTACGACGTTCCGCGCGTATTCCGCGATTACCAGCCCAGGAACTTCAGCCAGGAATATTTAGGCCTGGTGGATGTACGGCAGGCTCTGGTCAATTCCCTGAATGTGCCGGCTGTTGAGATGCTTTACAGGCTGGCCCCTTCTTCCATGAAAGCTTTTCTGGAAGAGATCGGTGTATCTACGGCCTGTCCTTTTCAAAAGGAATTGGGATTGCCTGTAGCTCTCGGTTCATTTCCCATGACCCTTGAGAACCTGGCGGGAATGTACGCTTCCCTGGCCGGCGGAGGCGTCCTCAGGAAAATAATCTATGAAGAGGATAAAGAAACGTTTCCTTTGAAGAGGATCATGAGCGCGGAATCAGCTTATCTGGTCACGGACATCCTTTCCGGACTGGTCAGGCCGGACCTACCGGCCAGCTGGGAATTCACCCGGACCCTGCCGAGGATCGCGTGGAAGACCGGTACTTCTTTTGGCATGAGCGACGCGTGGAGCATCGGGTATAATCCGGATTATACGATCGGCGTCTGGGTCGGGAATTTTTCCGGTGCCGGTTCGCCGGCCCTTGTAGGGATGGAAACAGCCACGCCTCTTCTTTTCTCGCTTTTCAATGAGGTGGCCAGGGGTTCGGACGCATGGTTCACCAGGCCGGACGGCCTCGGCACCAGGAAAGTATGCTCCCTTTCAGGCGCTCCGGCGAATCCGTCGTGTACTGATCTGGAGGAAGATTATTATATTCCGGGCGTTTCCCCGGAAGGGACATGTGAACTCCATAAGATCGTCAAAACGGATAAGGCTACAGGATACATCGTATGTGATCACTGCAAAAAAGATAAAGAGCTCTTGGAAAAGGTAATGATCGATTTTTGTCCGGAATACCTGGCCTGGGTGTCACGGAAGAAAAATTTGCGGACAGATATCATGGAACATGATCCTTCCTGCCCTCAGTTCGCGTCAGGGAACGGGCCGAAGATCAGATTCCCGGTGCAGGACGGAGTTTATTATTTCCGCGAGAACAAGGACCCACAGGAGCAGGCCCTGACACTGGAAGCCGAGACAGGATCGGATGCTTCCCGGCTGTTCTGGTTCGTGAACAGGCGGTTCCTGGCTGAATCAGGCCGGGACAGCAGGACCGTTCTTCCCATGAAACCGGGAAAATATAAATTGACCTGCCTGGATAACAGGGGAAGGTCGGATGAAGTGGAATTCACGGTCTGCTACCGATGAGAGGAAGGAAAGGCTGTAAAGGTTATAAAGGTAAGAAAAAGAAAGGAATCAGCAATCAGGAAAGATCTTCCGCCAAGGCACAAAGACATGATGAGATGTTGGGAACGGGATCACGGAGATCCTGCCGCTATAAAATAAAAACGGATCTAAATCAGAAATGAAACAAAGAATTTGCCATCTTATGTCGCTTCTCCTTCTATTGCTTCCGGTACCTTTTTACTTGCAGGCCGGTCCCAGGAAAGCCTTCTGGTACTGGGGAACGAGCATCATCCCGGAACGTTTTAATAATCTTCTTAAATTGCCGGTTGATGAAATATTCCTGAAATGCGGGGACCTGTATTGGGAGAACGGGGAATACCTGTTAAAGGGATTGCAGATCCCTCAGGATTATAAGGCGGATAAGTGCAGGTTAAAGGTCCATTTGGTGATCCCTTTCCTTTTTAAAGAACCGCCGGACAGGATGAAGTTCATCTCTTTTATCGAGAAAGTGATCAGAGAATCGGAAGTAAAGCTGAGCCGGCATGGATTATCCCTCTCGGGTATTCAGCTCGATTGGGAAGGCGTCCTCAGCGTCAGGGATTACACCGGTCTCGTTGATACGCTTAAACTGGACAGGAAGAAATACAGGCTTTCCGCCTGTTTTTATCCTTCCTTCCTTGACAAGCCCAATGCCGGGGAACTGATGAAGAAATTCGACTTTATCAATATCATGTTCTATGATTACCAATTCGATTTTAATGATTACAGGATCACGGACAGGGAATGGATCGTTTCGACCGCCAAGGTCCTTGCCGGATTGAAGGTGCCGTTCTATATAGGCCTGCCTGTGTACGGCACTATATCCGTATATGATGAGAAGAAGAAACTGGTTTATCAGCAGGTGGATCTGCCGGACATGGGTATATTCAAAGAGCCGCGTTTCCGTACAGTGGAAAGGACGGCCATGCTCCGGAAATACGAACTGACGGAGAATTTCGGATATAAGTATCTCCATTTTCCCGAAGGATGGTATTTTATCGTCTCTTCTCCGGCCAGGGAGTATCTGGCCGGTCTTATCGCCGGGATCAACATGTCTAAAGAATTGATACTGGGGTATTGTTTCTTCTCCTATCCTCTTACGGATAAATATGACCTGAAAGAAAAGGATATGCGGCCGTTGCTGGAAGGGATCAAAAAATAATTTATCCCTTCGCAGCCGCGTACCTTGTAGCAACACACCTTTAGGTGTGTTGATTACCGGTTACCGGGATCAATGGATTTAGATCACCTGTTGCCCAAATGAATTTGTAGAGATTTGATTTATCAAACCTGAAAAAAACGATAAATTTTAATATGTTTTATAGATCGTATCCCTCCATTTTTTGTATTTTTTCGATTTGGGCAACAGCCCGTAAAGACCCGTCGTTCCTGTTGGCCGGCCGGTTTTAAAATTTTCCAGAATCCACTTGACAAAATAAAAAAACCGGTTATAATACACTTAAAATATAGAGAAAAGAATTTCTTTAATGGAAAATTTATTTTCGTAAAACAGGTGTATTTATGGGAAAAATAGGGTTAGATGCCTCTTCTTTAACCGTGGATAAGAAACCCCTGTTCGTTTATTCCGGGGAGATCCATTATTTCAGGATCAGGAAAAAAGACTGGCCGGACAGGATCAGAAAGGCTAAAAAAGCCAATCTCAATACGGTCAGCAGCTATATCCCCTGGCGCTGGCATTCTCCTGACCAGGGTCAATATGACCTTTCCGGCCAAACCTGCCGGGAGAGGGACCTGGTCTCCTACCTGGAACTGTTAAAAAAAGAGAAAGTTAATTTTATCGCGCGTATCGGCCCTGTATCCAACGGCGAGATCATCAATGACGGCCTGCCGGACTGGATATTCCGGAAACACCCGGAGATCCGCCTGAAAGATTACGCGGGGCGCACTAATCCGTATTCAGCCCTGATCGATTATCACCACCCGGAATTCCATAAACTGATAAAAGAATGGTACAGCCGGCTTATCCCCGTTCTCAGGAAATACCTGGCAGACCAGGGCGGTCCCGTTATCCTGATACAGCTTGATAACGAGATATCCATGCTTAACTGGCTCACCAAATCCCCCACCTATACGGACTTCAGCGACAGCCTGTTCCGGGAGCATCTGCGGAAAAAGTACGCTGATATCCGGACCTTCAACAAGGTCTTTGTGACGGAATACGCATCCTTTGACCAGATCAAACAGCCGGACGGCCGGTTCGAACTGAACCGCGGGGAATTTTATTTCGAATGGGAGGAGTATTACAGGGAGTTCTACGCGCTTTATTATAAAAAGCTTTACGGTTATCTGCATGAACTTGGTATCAGCCTGCCGGTGATTGCCAATATACCGCAGATCTATGATTACGACGTGAAAGGCCGGGGGAACATGGGCATCATGACCACCTGCATGTTTAAACGTTTCAGCCGGCATGTAAAAGATATTATTTTCGGCGGAGCTTACCAGTACCGGAGGGTGGATTACGAGAACTTTACGGATATCACGGCCATGGGAGAGATCGTGCGCATGATCACGCCTGAAGGCAATCCCATGATCTGCGCCGAGATGCAGACCGGCATCATGTTCGACAGGCCTGTGCTGTACCCTTCCGACGTGGAATTGAACATCAAGACCTCCATAGGCAGCGGCCTGAACGGCATTAATATGTACATGTTCGCAGGAGGAGAGAATCCCCCGGACATGGGCGGTTTCGGTTCGTTCCATAACTGGCAGAGCTCTGTCGGCGCGGACGGCCGGACAGCGCCTCATTACGAGCCGGTGAAAGAGATCGGCGGGTTCATCAAAGGGTCCGGCGATCTCATCACACGGTCCGTGAACGTGTGTGAGATCAACATCGGGCTTTATACGCCGTATTACCAGACGGAATATTTAAAAGGCGAGTTCCCGGATGAACTGATGAAACGCCGCGATACCAAGCTCTTCGACGGTCTTTTACGGCTCATCAGGCTGGCCGGTCTGAACTACCGTTTCATAGACCTGAAAGAGACTTCGCCGGAGAAGCTGCGGGAACTGGATAACCTCTGGGTCTTCAGCCTGGAATTCATGGATAAGGAGACACAGGAAAAACTTCTTCAGCTGATACAGGATGGAAAGAAGGTCTTTTTTTATCCTGTTGTGCCTGATCATGACCTGAACCATGATTCCTGCGATCTTCTCAGGAAAGCCCTGGGAATAGATAAGATCGCGCATCGTCTCGGCGCGAACCGCGTAAAGAGGCCGGGAGACGGGTATCTGTATTACGGAGGGCACGAGATCTTTACCTTTGAAACAGCCGGCAGCAGGAACCGGCCCCTGTTCCTGAACGAACAGGACCAGGTCACTTGTTTCGTCTCTTCC
>JAQTRT010000175.1 GCA_028711675.1 bacterium
TATTGCTGTTGTTCTGCTCCTCTTTGGTATGCTTTTCATATCCCAGATGATGGGTTAATTCCTTTTTCATCGTTTTTTCGATCAGGCGCTTGGTCAGTTCTTTCAGAAGCCCGCCTTCCCCTGTTATTTCCTCTGGATTCTTGTAATTGGCAAGCAGTTCATCCATCAACCTGTCTTTGACGGCTTCCTTGTTCTGCTCGAGATTCTGCTCTTTTGCTTTAGCCATGGTAAACTCCTTTAATTTTTATATTTGGTTTTCGGAGTTTACACAAATTTCATGACACCTTCCCAATTCACCGCAGGCCAAGGGAAGAACAGAAAGGGTCTTTCGTTTCTTTCAGGACCGTCTGATCAACGAGATGCGGCTGAGAGGGATAAAAAATTATGAAGCGGCCGATAGATTTCTACAGACAGAATTTCTCCCCATGTATAACAGCCGATATACACATAAAGCCGACAGCGTTTACAAGGCATTGCCTGAAGGGAAGGATATGGATTTGATATTTACCTTAAGATTTCACAGAAAGGTAAAAAAAGACAATACGATCAGCCTGAACAATGAGATCATTCAGCTGCCTCCCTCACGGATGGCTTTATCGTATATGCGATGCTGGGTGGAGATAAAAATCAGGGAGGACGGGAAAACCTATGTGTTGTATAAAAATATAATTATTCTGGAAACCCGGTTGCAAAAACCCATAAGGGAATTAGATGTGGAAAGGAAACAAAGATATTTAAGCCAGAGAATTATCGCATGATTAAATGTGACATTTTAAATTAGTAAAATGTGACATATTGTATTAGGAATAACAGGATTAATATAAAAGAGGAAAACTGCTCCTGTTCCACGATATCTCTTGACAATTTTGTATTATTATGTATAATGTTTTAATAATGGATCCAAAAAAAATAATCACCGGGGGATTGGCTCTGTTTGTCGTTCTTGTCTGGGGGCTGGCTGTGAAAAGGTTCGCGGACACGCAGAAGCCGGGAACAGAAACGAACGTCTCTGTTAAAGCGCGCAGTATGAACGACCTGTCGGAAAAACTGCGGAAGAAACTGGACATACTCGGTTCCGGGATCGACCTCAGGCTCCTGCCCGCTGTGTTCGGCGCAGGAACATCGGGTCCGGCCGGGACAAAGGACGGGACATCCCGCCCTTCCTCAGCCGGGCAAAACAGGATCACGGCTCCGCCATACAGCCTGCAGGGCATTGTGTGGGACGAAAAAGAGCCCAGGGCCATCCTGGTCAAATTATACAGGCTTGACGCGAACGACAATTCGCAGAAAGAGAACTCCACATTCATCATCAAGCCCGGTGACAAAATCGATTACGGCGAAGTCCTTTCCATTACCAGGGAATACGTCATGATAAACATCAAAAATATCAAATTCAAATTATGGAGCAACCGATGGGAAAGATCAGAATAACCTTTGTCCTTTTCTGCCTGTTCTTCGGCCTGGCCCTGCATGCCGGGACAAATGATTCCATCCTGGCCAGCGTCAGGAACGTGAAGGTAAACGTGGACTTCAACAACACCGGCATCGACGACGTGATGAGGATCTTCTCGGACAAGATGAAGATCAACATCATCCGGAACAACAACGTGAAAGCCCAGATCACGGCCAGCCTGAAAGACATGGCTGTCATCGACGCGTTCGAGTTCATCTGCCGCACGCACGGCCTGAACTACCTTCTGGAGACCGGCATGACCGGCGAGAAAGTGATCCGTATCTTCAACCAGCAGGATTTCGAGACCCAGGCCCTGACCCACCAGGGGCAGGCCAAGGTGATCCGGCTGAGATACAACAAAGCCGAGGACGTGTATAAAAAGCTGACCGAAGCCCTGGGCGGCAAGTCGAAACAGGACGGCGGATACGGCACCGGCGTCATCTACGCCGACGAGAAGAACAACAGCATCATCGTCATCGACCGCGAGGACCGACTGAAGGACTCCAACATCGAGAACATCATCAGCGCATTCGACCAGCCCGTGCCCCAGGTCCTCATCGAGGCCAAGATCCTTTCGGTCTCCCTGAACAAAGGGAGCAGGTACGGCATCAACTGGGGCCTTGTGCTGGGCGGCGGGTTCAACATGCCTTTCTCGGGCGACACGTCCACTGATCCCAATATAAAATACACCTGGACCTTCACAACCAAGGACGGCACCAAAGGCTCGCTGACCGGGCTTTTAACCGCGCTTTCCGAACAGGGGAACGTGAAGATCCTCTCCAACCCGCGCATCACGGCCCTGAACAACGAAGCGGCCAAGATCATCGTGGGCAAGAACGAGCCCTACACCGTGACCACGACCATTGCCAGCAGCGGCTCGCCGGTCGTCACGGCCGACACGAAATTCGTGGAAGTGGGCATCGGCATCACGGTCACGCCCCAGATCAACAAGGATTACATCACGCTGAAGATAAAGCCGAACGTGAGCTCGGCCGCGGAAAGGTCGTCCACCAGCATCCCGCCCACAGTGACCAAGAGCGAGGCAGAGACAACGGTCATGATCAGGGATAAATCGACCCTGGTCATCGGCGGGCTCATCGAGACCAAGGAGACCTCGACCATCAACCGCGTGCCGGTCCTGGGCTACATCCCCCTGCTGGGTTATCTCTTTTCGAGCAGGTCCTATACCACCACGCGGTCCGAGCTGGTCATTTTTCTGACCCCGACCGTGATCAGTTATGATGTTGAGAAATAAGGCAGCCACGAAGGCACAAAGAAAAAAATAGTCAGCAGGAATCTGTTAACAGGAATCAGCAAGGAAAGAAAAGTGAGTTTTAATAGTTATCGAAATCTGGAAGTTTGGAAAAAAGCAATGGAACTTGTGGTCGAATGCTATAAAACAACAAAAAAATTCCCAAAAAATGAAACCTTCGGATTAAGTTCCCAAATTCAACGGGCATCTGTATCTATTCCAACAAATATTGCCGAAGGCAGGGAGCGGCATTATCCCCGGGAGTTTCTACAATATTTGTCAATTGCCTATGGTTCTCTTGCAGAATTGGAAACTCTTACTGAAATTGGCTATCGTTTAAATTATATTGATAAAGATCAGTTAAATCAATTATTTTCAAGAACAACAGAAATAGGAAAAATGATCAATGGTTTAAAACAGTCTTTAAAAAAATCCGGTTCCTGATTCCTGATTCCTGTCAACTGATTCCTATTAGTGAGATATTTTATGAAACACAAACTTATCGGCGAACTGCTGGTCCAGAAGAAGATCATCAACGACACCCAGCTGAAACGGGCGCTCCAGTACAAGACCACAACAGGCTACAGGCTCGGCCACTGCCTCATCAAGCTGGGCTACATCAATGAAAAGGACCTGATGCGCGTGCTCTCCCAGCAGCTTGGCACCGAATGCCGGGAACTGAAAGAAGTGGAGGTCCACCCCCAGCTTATCGAGAACGTGACCGAGGAATTCTGCAGGAAGAACTCCTGTATCCCGGTCAAATTGCACGGCCATAAACTCTCTGTAGCCATGACCGATCCTTTCGACGTTTCCATCGTGGATGATTTGCGCCTGCTTACGGGAAAGGAGATATCCGCCGTACTCGGCCTGGAGAGCGGCATCCTCCAGCTCATTGACAGATATTTTTCCCGGCATACGGCCGGCCATGAGGAAAAAGAGAAAACCAGGGTCAAATCAGACATTATCTCAAATGTGAACGAGATCATATTCGAGGCCATTGAAAAACGGGCCAGCGACATCCATATCGAGAATTACGGCGAAAAAGCCCTTCTCCGGTACAGGATCGACGGCTATCTGTACGAACAGCGGGAGATCGCGGCCAAGGACCTGGCTGCCACCATTTCACGTATAAAAATAATGTCCGACCTGAACATCGCGGAGAAACGGCTGCCCCAGGACGGCCGCATCGTCATACAGGATAAAAATTACAATGTGGACATCAGGGTCTCCATCATTCCCGGTATTTACGGCGAGAATGTGGTGCTCAGGCTCCTGGACAAGGGAAAATTCATCCCGGACCTGGACAACATCGGCCTGGAAGGCAAAGGCCTCAGCCTCCTGAAAAAGCTCATCACGCGGCCGTACGGCCTTATCCTGGTCTCAGGGCCTACAGGCAGCGGCAAGACCACTACATTATATTCCATCATCCAGAGGATCAATTCCAAAGACAAAAAGGTACTTACCATAGAAGATCCCGTGGAATACAAACTGGACAATGTCCTTCAGGTCGAGGTGAAACCCGGCATCGGCCTGGACTTCTCACGCGGGCTCAGGTCATTTCTCAGGCATGACCCGGACATCATCATGGTGGGCGAGATAAGGGATTACGAGACAGCCGAGATAGCTATCCGCGCGTCCCTGACAGGCCACCTTGTGCTGAGCACGGTCCATACCAATAACGCCAGCTCAGCCGTTACCCGGCTTTTAGACATGAAAGTGGAGCCGTTCCTTGTAGCGTCCACCACCGTGCTGGTCATGAGCCAGAGGCTGGTCAGGACTCTGTGCGATAAATGTAAAGTGCCTGAGGATAAAAAGTCGGCGGGATACAGGCCCAAAGGATGCAAGGAATGCGGACAGACCGGATTCAAAGGCAGGACCGGCATTTTCGAGCTCATGGAAATAACGCCCGGGATAAGGAAAGCCGTCACAGCCAACAAGACCGCGGAAGAGATAAACGATATCGCAGTCAAACAGGGGATGATATCCATGTACGAGAGCGGCATGGAGAAGGTAAAGCAGGGCCTGACCACTGTGGATGAAGTAAGAAGAGTGATATGAGATATAACCTGAACACATTCCTGGCAGACCTGGGACTGTACACCAGGCTTGTCATCAATAATAAAGCGCGGCTGTTCGTATCCCTGCCCGGCCTCATCAGGCCAGCAGCGGACAAGCCGGAACTGGAGTGCAGGACCATCAACTTCATGCCTTCCGATGACCTGAAGATTGAAATATCGGAATTCCCTGCTTTGGACCGGTCCAGGATCAGGAAGATCGTTTATTACGACCTCAAGGCCCGGTATCAGGATTCCCTGGAAAAACTCGGCCATTTCTTTATCATCCTTTCCCGGGACACAGAAGAAAAAAAAAGCAGAGTCGCGCTTTTTCTTTATAATAAAAAAAGCGTGGCAATACCCGGGCCGGAAGGGCCGGCTGTCATTGAGCATTGTTTTGATATTATCCCGTATATTTTATATGCTGTAAAATTACAGACCGGGCCGGCTGCGCTCTTTGTGATCCGGTCCAATGACCGCTCCCTTATCATGACCAAGGACAAAGGAATTTTTACTTCTATTAAATATATCCGGGGACCTGCTGATCTCAAGAGCCAGGGCCCTGAAGTTATTACCAATATCAAAGGCTTAAAGCCAAACAGCCGCAGTAAAGTCAGGTTCATCCCGGATGAGGATGTGGTCTATCGCGCTTATCTCCGGCTGAGGCATGAAACCATTGAAGAGAAAAAGCCCGGCCATCCGGGGGGACAGGTTCTGCTCTTCAGGAAGCTCGTTTCAACAGGCTCATTGCTCCTCATACTGCTCATCATCACCGGCCTTTTTACAGCCGGAATTGTCAGGAATAAGCATGAGGTTCTGAAGCAGGCCATGAAAAAAGAGGAAGGCCTTCTGGCCAGGGCTGAAAAAGTCAGGGATGAGGTGAACCGGCTGGAAATAAAAAAAGAGCTGTTGGAAGGCCAGAGCACCTGGTTTTATTACCTCTTTCATTTGACCAAAGCAGCAGGGAACAAAGTGCGTTTCATAAGCCTTGAATTTTCAAGCCTGAAATCAGACCTGGTCCTGGACGCTTATTCGGAGAATTTCAGCCAGGCCCGGCAGTTCATCCAGGGCTTGAAAGGATCCGGGCTTTTCCGGGATGTTTCCCTGGAGAGCACGGAACAGTATGCGGCCAACAATAATAATTTCCTGAAATTCAGGGTGAGTTTAAAGATAAAAGAGTGACGGCATTAAATTATGAAATTTGATTTAAAAAAACATTCTGTACCTGTAATTATTTTTCTGGCCTTGTTCCTTCTTTTCATCACCACAGTATTTATCAGCATGAACGCCATGAACGGATACCGTTCTTTAAGGGAAAAATTCATTTCGGACAAGGCTGTGCTCCAAAAATTTACGGCATTCAAAGAGGACGGGAAAGGGTTTGAACAGCTCATGACCAGGCTCAACAAACAGCCTTTGAAAAGCTCGGAGAGCATATCCATCTTTGAAATGTTTAACCGGGAAGCGGGAAAAAGCGGAGTGGCCATTATTTCATTTTCCCCGGAAAGTCCCGCAACGGGCTGCCTCAACACCAGGCTCCTGGTCCGGGGGAATTATATCAATATTTTAAAATTCTTTGAATTGATCGAGAAGTCTGTTTATTTCCTGCAGATCACGGGATTCGAGATCTACAGTGTGGATTCGCAGAAACAGGTCAATGAGGCTAAATTATCCATACGGATATATACGGAGAAATAATGGAATTCAAATACAAAGCCATCAAATCCAAAGGCGAAATTGTCAAAGGAATCATTTCCGCTGATAATGAGACAAAGGCAATGGCCCAGCTGAAAAAACAGAACCTGACCCCGGTTTCGCTCAAGCCCGTCAAGCCCCTCTTCAGCCGGACAGCCAGGATCAAAACATCGGAGCTTATCCTGTTCACCAGGCTCTTTGCCAGGCTCATCAGATCGCACGTCCCGGTCATCAACAGCCTGAACATCATCCGGTCAACCATAAAAGACCGTAAATTCATTACGATCATCTCAGCGGTCCGGAACGATCTGTCAGCCGGCCGGTCCCTCTCCCAGGCTTTAAAAAAATTCCCCGGTGTGTTCTCGGATTTCTATGTTTCCGCGATCGAGGCAGGTGAGGACAGCGCCAAGC
>JAQTRT010000176.1 GCA_028711675.1 bacterium
ATCTTCTCATCAAGCCCGGATTCCCTGGTAAGGCTCCCCTTGTCGGAATATTCGCCGGAGAGCTGGTAATTCTCGGATGCTTCCTTATACTTGGAAGCGGTGAAGAGCTCGTTCCCCTTATTAAAATAGATAGTGGCCAGTTTACCGCATGAGTATTTATTTCCGGATTTCTTAAAATTCACAATGGCATTGTCTGTTTTCTTCGCATCCAGGTCGTTCATGCCCTTTCTGTAATAACAGATGGCTATCCGGCCCTGTGCTTCCTGTCGTTCATCGTCCGTGGGTTCTTCTTTCAGCACATCCTGGTATGCGTTGAGGGCTTCATCCAGGTTCCCCTCTTGCAGAAGGTCATCCCCTTTTGTCAGTCTGCTCCCGCCGCAGGAAGCCAAGAATGCAGCGATAACCAATAAAATCCAGTATTTACGCATATGACCGATACCTCCTATGATGATTATCCCTCCTGATACGGGTCAGAACAGGAACGATCCCCGGAAACAGCCGTTACTGACCGGTTTCTTCGTTTCTCTTAAAAAAAATTATCATTTTTGAATACAAAGTCAAGGGGAAATTCAGGCCGTCACCTGGCAAAGCCGGGGTTTTATTATAAAATGTCAGTCCATGTATCTTTTCATTTGTTCCAGCTGGTTGATAAAAAAGTCCCTGCTCCAGACCTCAAGCTTATCCTGCGATGCTGTCGGGATGAAGCGCATAACATCCTCTTTTGCTTTTTTCCAGTCAATGCCTGTGATCTTCTCTTTAAGGTTTTTCACATACCAGTCCATGTCAATACTGAGCTTCTGCTTTTCCCACGGCCCAATCTGTAAAAGCGCGTTTTTAAGGAGAATGAAATTAAGCCTGGTTTTTTTGGATACATACCATGCGAAATCATACCAGTCCCGTCCTTTCACATATTTCCGGCAGAGCAAAGCGTGTGATTTCAGGGAAAAGCTCGAGTCCGGTGATTGCGTGGTAATGGCCGCAACAGTCGGGAAATTGATGTACTGGGTCTCGAATTCCGAGCCTTTCGGCGGGTTGGTATCGATCTCAAGCTTGACCCTGATCTTTCGGGCATTATGCCTGGAAAAGGGAAGGTCGATGAGGATGACCTTACCGATGGAATCTGTTTTCAGGAACACTTTTTTTACGTTACTTTCAGACCTGTCCTGTATCTGCAGTTTCAGGCCTTCCGCCTGCAAATCACCCAGGACAGGGCCTGTATATTCCTGCCATTTGAATTTTCGGTCAGGCTTTTTCAGGATAAAGTCCAGGTCTTCGGAAAAACGGTCCAGGTTATGGACCATGCGCAAATACGTGCCGCCGTGAAATCCGGCAATGGAAAAAAAGCCGGTCCTGGCCAGGCTGGCCAGCATATAATACTGGACGATCTCTTGCAGGATATTCTCCTGCTCGATCCCGTTCTTTGGCGAATATTCCCTGAGCTTTTCCCTGATAATATCTTTAAACATGTTTGATGGCCTTTTTTAAATTAAAAAGATAATCCCTGACCCGTCTGTTGGTCATACTATCAGAAATTTCATTATAATTTTTCATGGAAATCTCTTTCAGCCGGTCTTTTTCAATGCGCAAAGAAACGACCAGATAATCCAGTTTCTCTTTATCCCATGAGACCTTTTTGTTCAGATAGATCATATCGGCGATAGCGCGCAAAGGTTCGGCCATGAATGCCCAGCCGCGGCCCTTGAACCGGACGGCCCTGACCCCGGCCTTGAAATTTTTACTGGCAATACTGTAATAGGAAAAGGTCCCGAGCGGATTACGGTATGTCCTGGTCCTGAGAGTGGTCATACAGCCCACCTGGAACAGGGCTTCAGGGATAAGGTCGTGATGCCATAAGGCGGATTCAAGGCTGACATAGGAAGGGGAAAGGAGCATGCCGGCCACGACGAACGGATGGGGGTCCGACCTGCGGTATTTTTCGGACAGGCAGTACATATTTGGTTTTAGTCTGATGATTTCCTTATGTCTCAGGGATTTATTGATCAAAAATTTAAGGGCATTCTCTTTTACGGACGGGAACAGATTACTGAGCACGGTTTTATTAAAAAGCCCGTCCGGCGGATTTAAATTCCATACTTTTTCCGTTAATGTCTGCATATGTTTATCCGGCCCCTTCTATTTCATTATCGGCTCGATGGGCACATTCTTTAATTTTTGCGAATAAGTTGCTTTTTTAGCAACTTTATTGCAAAAATATTTATAAGATAATATACACAAATGACCGGAAAAAGTCAAGAGGAAAAAACAGCAGAGTTTTTAAAAAGTTGAAAGTTGAAACACGGCACCTTCCCGGCATCAGACATAAGTTCCGTCCTTTATATGATAGCCGATTTCATTTTTTTTACAGAACCTTATTACTGTTTTTGAAAGTTCATTATAAAACTTTTTATGATCTTTCCATAATCCGGCTTTGGCGCTGTAATTGATCCGGCCAAATACAATTTTATCAACAAAGGCTACAGCCTTAAGTATTTCAGAAATATCCTGTTCAATAAAGTTCGGTGTCGGATAGGGTTCCATGCTAACCCAGGTTTTCAAACCACGGTTATGAAGATATTTTAATGACGCGATCCGCTCTTTGAAGACAGCTGTCCAGGGTTCATATTCTTTCCTGAAATCATCATTCAGGGAAACAATGGATATACCGTATTCGTTATCCGGATTCAATGCCTGCAGCCGGACAATTTCTTCGGGATAAATACCTTTTGTTAAAATGGTGCAATTGATGGAATTAAAATTAAGCTTATGAATGATTTTTAAGCTAAGGTCCGCGATTTCTTCCTGCTGGTACATAAAGGGATCAGTTGAAAAACAAAGATGGACATATTTTATCCGTTTTCTATACCTGGGTATCTCCCTATCAAGCAGTTCAAGCGCATTAGCCACAATTTTCGGCCTGCGCCATTCATCATAGGTCTTCACGATCCCGCATCTTTTTTTCATAAGAAAAGCATAACATGGATATTTACATCCGTGCGAACATCCTTCCGCATGATTCAGGCAAAAGTCGGCATATTCAACGCCACTATGGTATAATAATGATTTTCTGTAAATATAATCCATTTTTAAAACAAACTCTTTTGACCATCAGGAGATGCTTTTATCACACTTTGCCAAATTTTTTGGGCTAACGGTGCCTTTGAGGCTAAAATGAGTACATATAACTCCACTTCTTTTGTATTCTTAATTGAAACCACAGGTACTCCAGAATACTCCTCTGAATCTGTAACAGCGAGTTTTAAACCGTTATCCGGATAACCGATATTTTTTAACTGTTCAATAAATATATCAATTAATATGCTGGAAATCCGGTTTTGAGGCTGGTTTACTAAAGCTCTTCTCCATCTATCGGTACCTAAAAAATCATCCAATATGGCTTTTTCATGTTCCTGCCAGATATCAAGGTTCCGTTTGATAGCTCCTGTTGGAAAATGGATTAGCATATCCATTCTTTTAAATTGGGCAAGTTGTTTTATTGTATTAAACTTTAATGCTCCCGGACCAAAAGGATCAATAAAGGTAAAATGATAACGGTTATATCTTGTTTGACTTAAACTTTGAATTAACACATTAATATTCTGATTTGAATCGCCAATATAAGCCTTAATATTATAATGAGTATCTATTCTTTTTATTAACGCATCGATGTTATTTTTCTCAATATCCATAAAATGATACTCATTAAAAGGAACACCCTTTGGATTTAATGCCCGGATACAGCCGCCATCAATTTCCCTTTGCTCATCTTTAATTATACATCTACCGGGCCCGGAAAAGAGATCAATATAAACGGCATTTCCCAAGTTTAAGAACTTCCGTCTGGCTTCTGATGTAGCCTCCAGGTATCTTTCCAGAAAAAAGTATTTTTCTTCAACCCATGGGCCTACACATTGGACCAATAATCCATCAGAACCCGGGAAAAGACAATTCCCATTTTCAAGCCTACAGTTTTTTTCCTTACAGTTTCTCATATAATATTATATACAAAAAATATATCACTTTTTTTATTAATATTTTTTATACCGCTTAATAAATCTTATAGAAAAGCATGGGGAGGTTGGTAATACTATACATTTCTCCTTGTCATATGTCAGATACCGATACCATACTACCAAATCGTCTTCTATCCTGTCTGCCCTCTTCATGACATTTTTAAATACTCAATAAATTTGGGATCCTTTAAATATTCATTAATAATTGCTTTTAAATATTGATATAAAATATGAACAAGATTATCTAAAAAATATTCATTGCCTTGTTTCTTTTCTTTTTTTAAAATAGCATTCAAATCATCTATATTGCCATGAGCAATACAAGATCGTGTTTTATAAATTATTTTCAAATTATTTTTAATCTCATCAATATTTTGACTTTTATTATTTTGATAGATTATAATAGAAGTTTTTAACTGAAATTGCTTACTAATGGAATCTTCTACATTAAATCTATTTGAATTCGGATTTCTTGTTAAAATAAATTCAATTAAGCTGGTAAGAAGAACTATTTTTAGTTTATTATCACTTACTCCTTTCGATGCTATTCGTAATAAATTTGATATATATGAAAGCTTATCATCAGTATTATTAGTCAGGAAATAATCAATATTACTACTTACCTCAATTAATTTATCTTTTATTTTAGGAAATATTAACCAATCCGTATTATCCTTTTTATTTTTTAAATGACAGCCAACGCATAAATAAAGTAAACATTGAATAAAACGTGGATTGTCATAACCTAACAAATCAAGTCTATCATAAATAAAACATCGACCATTATAGAATTCATCATCTGTATTAACTAATAAACTAATCAGATGAGAAAAATCGACTAATTTACTCGCATTTTTTTCAATTGGATTCTCATCATCTAATATAAAAAATCCCTTTTTACCTTTTTTTTTCATTTTCTTTTGAATTTTATTTAATCTTTCATTTTCACCTTGATCATTATAACGGGCTATAATCCAAATTTTTGCTAAGAAGCTATATATTTTATCATATGATTTAGCATTAAAATTTTTATTAAATATTTCATTAAAATAATCATCTTTTGAATAATACTTAGCTATATCGCGTAACATACTAGCTAAAGAAATGTATCTTTTATCTGCTCTTGGTGGGAATCTTAAGTCATCTGATTTTTGATGATGTTCTTTTATTTTTACTTTAATCAGTTCAATCTCATCATTTTCCCGAGGATTATCTAATTCAAATTTATAATACTTAGAAATAATAAGTGGACTTGTAATGGGATAAATATAATCAGTTAATAAAATATTCATAACTATCCATTTTAATAAAAACTTAAAACCGCCACGGATAGCAGTGACCAAAACTAGTTAGGCTGTACGATTTCAATTAATAAATAGCCATTTGTAAAATACCAAAAAGGTACCGTGTTTTAATTTTCAACTATTTCTTCTGTTTTTAGCCCCCGTCCAGTAGTAGTATATTACATCTATAAAAACACTTGTCAAATGGTTTTCAGCCAAAGATTATGCTCAACACTTAATTAATCACGACCAGTTTCAGTGTCTTCTTCTGGCCTTTGGAGTTGGTCACGTAACAGATATACACTCCTGGCTTCAGTGCTTCCCCTTTTTCGTTCTTCACATACCAGTTGAATCTTCCTGACTTGGAAGAGCCCTGGATATGGGATACCATGGCGCCGGTGACAGAATATATCTTTATATCGAACTCTGGAGTCAAGTAAAAAAAGACAACGTGGTCCGGTCCTTCCGGATCATTCTTTTTAAAAGGATTGGGAGCCACCTTTACGTTATCCAGGTTATCATAGACCGGTTCAGGAGCTTCTGGAATTTCGGGAGGGGGATTGCTCGTGATCGTAACGATCCCGTAAGTAAAGGGTGATTCCTTCCAGCCCATGTCAGGCCCCGAACCCATGTAAGAATCCGAGACACCGGGGATATTGGTGGCACTGTCCACAGCCGGGCTGAAAGCCGAGGTTATGGTGAAGGAGGTAACGGTATCCAGCAGGGGGGTGTTCGTTATGTTAGCGGGACCCCAGTCGAGCCCGCTATTGGTCCTGCCCGCATAATTACCGAAAAGGAGATTATGCGACAGGAGCACGACGCCTGTGGTGGGCGCGTCAACACCGTAATCGCCGGACGCGCTGCCGTTGGACAGGATGATGTTGTTGTACAGGGTGGCGCCGGAGGTATTGTCAAATACCAGCCCGTCAGCCAGGCATCCGAAAACCGTGTTGTTGAAGAACCTTGTGCTCAGGCTGGACCCTCCGGCCATGAACGCGTTGGTCTCATTTCTGTATATCAGATTACGGTAAACTATTGTGTCATCGCCGTCCAGTATCCTGATGCCTGTTTTCTGGTTCAGGCCGTACACGATGTTGGATATGATGAGATTGTTGTCCCCGGTATCGCTGTCAAGGAAGAGGCCGTACCGGTTGTTGGAATAAACGGCATTTTTCCGGAACGCGTTGGAAAAAGCGCTGCCCACGATCCAGATGCCGTTGGTCCGGTTATGATGTATCCGGTTGGAGGATACTACGGTGTAATCGGCGTTATTGATGTAAAGGCCGTGATCCTGGTTCAGCCCCCAGATATTGTTAAAGGAGATCATGTTATAATTGGCTGTATCCAGGTTGGAATCAATCCACAGGCCGCTCTGGTCGTTGGAATAGATCGCATTCCGGCTGATCTGGTTGCAGGCCGGACTGCCCAGAAAATGGATGCCGTTCTGCTGCTGGTGGTGTATCCGGTTATATTGAATGATATTATAATCGGCGCCGCCCAGGTCCACGCCGTTGTCCTGGTTCATGCCCCAAATGTTGTTGGAAATGATGAAATTATTGTCGG
>JAQTRT010000177.1 GCA_028711675.1 bacterium
CTTTCAACTGTACAAGAAGAGGTTCAGGCAGGTCCGGCGAACCGGCTGTCACAAGGATCCTGTCATACGGCCCGTTCTCAGGCCAGCCTGCTGTGCCGTCCCCGGCCTTGAACCGGATGTTCGGAATATCCAGTCCGGCAAGTGTTTCCCTTGCCCTCTCCAGCAGGGGTTCGAGGCGTTCCACGGTATACACTTCCCCGGCAAGTCCGGCCAGGATACGGGTCTGGTAACCTGAACCTGTTCCGATCTCAAGGACCTTCTCGCCCCCGTTCAGCTCCAGAAGCTCGGTCATGAGAGCCACCATATAAGGCTGGGAAATGGTCTGGCCGCAGCCGATGGCCAGCGGTGAATCATCATACGCATGAGCCCTGGACCCTTCCGGTACAAAGACCTCACGGGGCACATTCCCCATGATCTCCAGGACCCGCGGGTCCCTGATGCCCCGCGCTTTGATCTGTTCGTTCACCATGGTCATGCGGAGTTCCTGAAAGCCGTTTTTTTCCGTCATATATTCTTTGACCCGGTCCGCTTATTATGATCTTTCATAGCAGGCCTTCTTCTGAAGAAGATCCGTTACAGCCTTGATGAGTTCCCCGGCGATCCTGGCCTTGGAGATCCTGGAAAAGGCCGTGGTCCGGTCCCGCGAGATGAAGTAAACCCGTGTGGAATCAGAGCCGAAGGGATTGTTCTTTCTGTTCACGGGATTGGCCACGATCAGGTCCAGCCCCTTTTTTATCAGCTTGGCCCGCGCGTTCCTCTCCGTGTTCTCCGTTTCCGCCGCAAATCCGATGAAGATGTTCTCCTCTCTTTTTTTACGGGAAAGCTCTTGAAGGATATCGATGGTGGGTTCCAGTTTCAGGACCCGGCCGTGACCCTTCTTCATTTTCCGGTTCCGGACACGGCTGACTCTGTAATCAGAAACAGCAGCGGACATGATCAGGATGGAATCGGGCCGGAGACGGGTCCGGAGAGCTTTGTACATATCGTCCACGGTCAAAGCCTGGAGCGCCCGAAGACCGCGCGGCACAGGGACCTTCATGCCGGCATGGACGAGCAGGACCCGGCTTGTGTACCTGCGGAATTCCCCGGCAATGGCCAGCCCCATCTTTCCCGAGGAAAAATTACCTATGAACCGGACCGGGTCAATGGGCTCCACGGTACCGCCGGCTGTCACGATGACCCTCCGGCGTCCCAGTATTCTTTTTATCTCACTTGATCTCATTTTCTACGGCCCGGATGATTTTCTGAAGATCGGCCAGCCGGCCCTCCCCTTCTTCTCCGCAGGCCAGGTCCCCTTTCTCCGCATCAATGATTATATATTTATCCCGGTATTTCCTCAGAAGAGCCAGGTTGTTCTGGAACACGGGATTCCGGTACATGTGATGGTTCATGCTGGGCGCCAGAATGATCTTATGGGGAAAGGAGAGACAGAGCGTGCTCAAGAGGTCATCGGCCAGGCCATGCGCTATCTTGGCTATGATGTTGGCCGTGGCCGGGGCCAGGACCATCAAACGGCCTATCTGGGAAAGGGAAATATGGGGCATGCTGTACCGGGAGGTCTCCTCAAAGGAACGGAGGAAGACCGGATTCCCTGTCAGGGTCTTGAAGGTTAGGGGTGTCACGAACTGGGCGGCGTTCTCGGTCATGACCGTATGCACCGTGAAGTCCATTTTTACCAGTTTTCGCGCCAGATCACAGACCTTGTATGTGGCGATGCCGCCGCTGATACCCAGGATAATGCTCTTATTTTTCATTCTTTTACCTCCGGAGAGCCGCAACAGGCCACCGGGCCCGGGGGGGATGATACGACTCCCCTTCCGCCTGTTGCACAAGAAATTACTCATTTTCAATCCTGTGTCAAATAAAAAATATTTTTTATTTGACGATTTTTTTTATTTTAGTAGATTGTATCAGCCTGGAAGCGATAAAGGAGACACACGATGATAAAACGGCTATTCCCCATTTTTATACTCTGCTTTCTTTTCTTCCTGTCCTGCGAAGACAAGGAATACAAAGTTGATTACGACAAGAAGAAAGTGGAAGTAAAATACCGGGACGGGATCATCAGCTTTAAGAACAATCTGGATGTGCCCGTGGTCCTGGACAACGTGAAGATCAACGAGAACGAAACGGCGAATTTCATCAAGTACAAGGTCTGCGATTACGTGAAATACCGGGGAGAGGTCGTGGTGAACTACAGCGATAAAGTGAACCAGATCATTTCTTTGACCTCCATCCTTCTGCCCGGAAAGACCAAGGAGATCAAACAAGAGGTCAGGAAAGGAGAGGAGATCGTGTTCGAATTCTCGCCCGTGAACTATATCTTCCTTTCCGATAACGTGTATTTCCTCGACCGGGCCATTTCCTCGAATGAAGTAAAATATAAACAGTATCCCGAAGGTGAAGTGAAGAAACTGAAACTGAGCTTCATCAAGACCAATGAGAGGGATAAGCTGACCGAGATCGACGGCATCATGATCTATGTGAAGGAATATGAAGCATTAAGCGATCATCTTGAGTACAAGGAAATGGAATTTTAAGGACTATGCTGGAAATAATCCCGATAAAGAGCGCAAAAAGGGTGGAGATCATGGACATCACCCCTGAGGTGCAGAACATCGTAAAAAGGTCCAAGGTCAGGGAAGGCATCTGCCTGGTCTATAGCCCGCACACCACCACGGCCGTCACCATCAATGAATCCGCAGACCCTTCGGTCAAGAAAGATATCCTGAACTCACTCGACAGGATCATCCCCACCAGCAACGGTTACAGCCACAGTGAAGGCAATTCCGATGCCCACATCAAATCATCCGTCATCGGCTGCGAAAGGACTGTCATCATCCATGAAGGCGTCCTTCTTCTGGGCACCTGGCAGGGTATTTTTTTTTGTGAATTCGACGGCCCCCGGGTCCGCAGGCCCCACGTCAAGATCATGGAGGGCTGACCGGCACCCGTGACAGGACCATTCTGCACCCGGTCTTCGCGATGGGACGCGCCCCGTTCTCATGAACTATTCTATGGAAGATAAAACGAATAAATCAACAGCCAGGATCATACAGGAGATCATCCAGGTCATCCTGGTCGCTCTGGTCCTCGCTATCCTGATAAGGATCTTTTTTCTGGAAGCCTTCCTTGTCCCTTCCACATCCATGGAAAGCACGCTTCAGCCGGGCGACCAGGTCCTGGTCTGGAAATTCCTGTACAACCGGAAAATTCCCGTGCTGAATAAAAAAACAGCTCTGGGCTTCCCTGTCAGGAGGAAAGACATCATCGTTATCAGGATGAACGAGGATGAGAACCTTATCAAACGCGTCATCGGGCTGGCCGGGGACCGGGTCATTCTGAAAGAGGGCCAGGTCCACGTGAACGGCCGGCTGCTGAAAGAACCCTACCTCCGGATAGACCCTTCCTTTCAATACCTGCCTACCCGTTTCGACGTGCCTGGCCGCCATTATTTTGTCATGGGTGACTTCCGGGCCAACAGCAAGGACAGCAGGGATTTCGGCTTCATCCCGGAAAACAAGATCACGGGCCGCGCCATCCTCATTTATTACCCGTTCTCAAGGATCAAAGTATTACACCATGAATAACCAGCCGCTGGATACAGAAAAAAAAAGATTAAAGATCTTCATCGCCCTCCTCTTCTCCCTGTTCCTGATCATGTTCGTCCGGCTGTTTTACCTGACCATCCTGCGCCACGACGCACAGGATACCAAAAAAGGGATCGTCCCGGAACGGGGACAGATCCTGGACCGGAACATAAAAAAACTGGCGCTTAGCATAAAAGTATATTCAATTTTCTGCAACGCGCTGGAAACCGCTGAGATCAATCCCGGCCGTACCGCTGATATCTCCCGTCTGCTGGACATATCCGAACATCAGCTCCGCCCTCTCCTCCGGTCAGGAAAAAGCTTTGTATGGCTGAAAAGACAGGTCGATTATTATACCCTGAAAAAGGTGCTTGACCTCCGTATCAAGGGCATCTATTACATAAAAGAATATAAACGTTTTTACCCCAACGTCCGGCTGGCCAGCCACGTTCTCGGTATCGTAGGCGTGGATAACAGCGGCCTGGAAGGCGTGGAACTATATTATGATAAATACCTGAATGCCGGGCTTCTCCAGCCCGAAGAGAACCTCAACATCGTCCTTTCCCTGGACAAGAACATCCAGTACATCGTGGAGACCGAACTCCGGAGGAAGGTCAGGGAGGTCAGGGCCCGCGGCGGCACAGCCATCATTATGGAACCCGACACCGGTTACATCATCGCCATGGTGAACATCCCCGACTTCGATCCCAATCTGTACCTGCGGTCTACGGACAGGGAACGCAGGAATATCGCCATCAGCGATACCTTTGAACCCGGTTCCATCTTCAAGATATTCTCAGCGGCAACGGTTTATTCCGAGAATGTCATCAAGGGGAACGAACAGTTCTTCTGTAACGGTCATATCGTGATCGGCGACAAGACGCTCTCCTGCTGGAAAAAACACGGGCTTCTTGATTTTCACCAGGTGATCAAGGATTCCTGCAATGTGGGGATGACCAGGACCATACTAAAGATATCTCCCATGAAATTCTACGATTACCTGAGGAATTTCGGCATCGGGAATTACACGGGAATAGACCTGCCGGGAGAAGTGCAGGGCTCCCTGCGAAAGCCTAAGGGCATGGGTGCCTTCTCGGAAGCCGCCATCTCCCTGGGACAGGAAGTGGGCGTGACATCCATCCAGCTCATTTCAGCCGCCTGTTCGGTCTTTAATAACGGGAAGATCATGGAACCTAAGATCGTCAAGGCCATCGTGAGGCCGGACGGCACTATTTATAAAAAATTCGAGCCTATCATCGTCAGGCAGGTCCTGTCAGCCGCAATAGCGGACAAGGTGGCCGAGGACCTGATCGGCGTGGTCGAGGAAGGGGGGACGGGCGACCTGGCTTATGTGAAGAACTTCCTCATAGCAGGAAAAACCGGCACCGGCGAGATCTACGACAGAAAGATCGGGCAATACAACGTCAACCGGGTCAACAGTTCTTTCATCGGTTTTTTCCCGGCGAAAAAAGCCAAATACGCCATCCTGATCACGATCCATGAACCGGGCAGTCCGGAAAAGACAGGAGGGAAAGTAGCGGCACCGGTCTTTAAGAACATCGTGGATAAGATCATCGCTTATGAAGCCATACCCAATGCCAACAGGATCGTGGTACAGTCCAAGGAGAGTACGGTTTTTCCTTACCAGAAGGCCAGGCAGACGAACCGCGAGGAGAGGCTCCCTGATCTAAGGGAGAAGAACATGCGGGATGTGCTGAACACGCTGAAGCTGTATGACGTGAAGATCAGCCTCATCGGCACAGGCATCGCCTATAAACAGCAGCCGGCCCCCGGGACGCCGGTCAGGAACGCGATGGCCGTCACAGTCTGGTTTAAAACGCCTTAATTCGTTTTAAAATCCCTTAAAAGCGACTTCATTTTATGAAGCTTGTTGTTCATCAGGATCATATCCGTATGGTTCAGATTCCTGACGTTCTTGTACTGCAGGGTATTGAAGATCAGGTCAAAATCCTGCTGGATGGCTTTGATCTTCTTGTTGAGCAGCCCCATGGATTCCGTGAGCGTCAGGGCCAGCTCCTGGAGCTCATCCCCTTCACGGAACTTGATCTGGACGGTCAGGTTCGCGTTGCCCAGCTCCCTCAGGATACGCTTGAACCGGACCAGCGGACCGATGATCTTATGGGAATATTTCAGCAGGTTCCATAAAGCCCAGAGACCGGCTGCCGTGAAAACCACAAGACTGATCTTCACCAGAAGCGGCAGGACGCTCACTCCGCTGTCCCTCTGGCGGATGACCGGCGTAAAAAGCCGGGACGAAGGCTCGCGGGACACATCGTAAAGCACCAGCAGAAGGATCAGGGCGATGATCATGAGCATCAGGAACAAGGAATGGAAGATGAACCGGGTTTGAAATTTTTTATCCACCAGCACACGGTAGCGTAATATCTTCTTTTCGTTCATAGAGCCCTCCCTTTAATAGATAAAACCGAAAATCTTGTAATCGTTCTTCTCTATGATGATATCGATCTCGGCGAGCTGCTGCTTATGCAGTTCATAACTCCCCTCGAAATCGATAAAAAATTTCAAATAATACAAATGACCGTTCAGCCTTGCGTCATTGCTGATCTGTTCGTTCTCCACTCCGCAGGCCGCGGAGAACCTGAGAAGACTGCTCTGCTGAAGGAACGAACTGATATTATGACCTGTGATCTTCAGGATATATTCATAGGCATTGATCTTTTCCATAACAAGGTTATCCGTCAGCTCCATGATCTTGTTCTTTTCCATCCGCCGCAGTGAAATATTGGTGCTGATCATCTTTTTCAATTGCATGGAATTTTTCTGTTTCAGGCATGCCAGGAAATTACTGGCCAGGCTCAGTATTCCCCGGTCGCCGCTCTCCTGGCCGTACAGGGACACCGGTATTATGAAAAAGAGGATTATTATTCTAAACGGCATGAATAAATGTAATAAAAATCAAATGGAATGTCAAGTTTAAAAAAATTTGATATATAAAAATAATTGGCTATGATTATAGAACGCGCGTTTCCGTCAAGAGAACAAGGAGTATTATCTTGGAAGAGAGACTGGAATTATTAAAGGAACATCATCCTTATTTTCCCTTCCCCTTTCTCCGGAAGGCCGCAGATCTTGAACCGGAAAAAAGCCGGTCCGGGTCCTGGACCATAAAATGGCCGGCTCAGGGAAAAGGGACATACATCCACAGCCGGTATGATCCGGAACAGGAAGCCCGCGAAATGGTGCGTCCTTTTCAGGTCCGGCCCGGGGAAGCTGTCTTTATCC
>JAQTRT010000178.1 GCA_028711675.1 bacterium
AGACATACAAGATCATCAAAGGAAATACGAAAAAAGCGTTCCGGAAAGCGGATGTGGTTGTGGAAAAAGAATTCAGGACCAATTATCAGGTCCATGCTTATCTGGAACCCCAGGGAATGGTGGCAGAACCAAGACCGGACAGGTCCATGAACATCTACGGTTCTATGCAATGCCCGTTCTATGTTCTGGACGCGGTTTCTGTTGTGCTGGGCTTTCCCAAGAACCGGATCACGGTCATCCAGGCTGCCACAGGCGGCGGGTTCGGCGGTAAAGAGGATGTACCGTCCATCCTGGCCAGCCACGCTGCTCTCATGGCTTATCATACAGCCAGGCCCGTAAAGCTCATCTATGACCGTGAAGAGGACTTTCAATCCATGAGCAAACGTCACCCGGGATGGGCCCGTGTGAAATACGGGGCCAGGAAGGACGGCCGGCTCCTGGCTGCTGAGATCACATACATCATCGATGCCGGCGCTTATTCCACGCTCTCGCCCATCGTGCTCTGGCGGGGGACCGTCCATTCATCCGGGCCATACAATATCCCGAATGTCAGGATTCAAAATTACGCCGTGGCCACGAACAAGGTCCCGTGCGGCGCTTTCAGGGGATTCGGCCAGCCCCAGATTTCATTTGCCCAGGAATCCCTTATGGATGAACTGGCCATCCGGCTGAACATCTCGCCTGCCAGGATCAGGCAGATCAACGGATTAAAAAAAGGGGACAGGACAGCCACATCCCATATTGTCAGGGAAAAAGGGACAACCGATGTCCTGGATAAAGTGCTCCGGGCTTCCCAATATCATAAAAAGCAAAGTTCCCTGCAGGATCAGCAGGGTGAAATAAAAAAAGGGATCGGCCTTTCCCTGAGTTATTACGGTGTGGGACTGGGCGCGGCCGGGAAATACCTTTCGCGCGCAGGCGCCTTTTTGCAGATCGAGAATGACGGGAGCGTGCGTCTTGCTTTCGGCAATACGGAAATGGGACAGGGTGCCAAGACCGTGCTGGCTCAGATAGCAGCCCAGGCCCTGAACGCCCCTTATCCGGATATTTATGTCATGGACCCGGATACATCGCGCATCCCTGACAGCGGCCCCACAGTCGCTTCCCGTACCACATTCATGTCCGGAAATGCTATCCTGGATGCCAGCCGGCCCCTGGTCCAAAGTCTGAAAAAAGCAGCTGCCGGACTGTTGCAATGCAAACCCGGCCAGGTGGTCTGCCATGACACCGGATTTTATTATAAAAAAAAGAAGGTCAGTTATCCGGGCGCCGTAAGTGAAGCTTACAGGAAAAAATACAGAATGTCCAGCCAGGGCTGGTATGTTCCGCCGGAACAGACCTTTGATGACCTGGGCCAGGGAAGCGCGTATTACACCTATACCTATTCAGCCAATGCCGTGGAGCTTGAGGTCAATATCAGGACAGGCGAAGTAAAACTGATCAAGGTCTGGGCAGCCCATGATATCGGCAAGGCTATCAACCCCCAGCAGGCAGAGGCCCAGATACAGGGCGGCGTGCTCCAGGGCATCGGTTATGCCCTTTATGAGAACCTGATCGTGAAGAACGGCATTATTGTCAATCCTAATTTTACCGGCTACATCATCCCGACCATCAAGGATGCTCCGGAGATCGTTCCCGTTATTGTAGAGAACAGGGACAGGCTGGGGCCTTTCGGCGCAAGAGGCCTGGGGGAACCGCCTCTCATCGGCCTGGCACCCGCCATTGCCAATGCCATCCGCCATGCCACGGGCATACGGCTGCTGGAGCTTCCCATGGTGCCGGAAAAGATACTGGAAGAATTGAACAGGAGCAGGAATCCATGAACAAGGTACATGTCAGCCTGAACGTGAACAAAAAAAGATATGACCTTTCAGTTGAACCGCTGAAACCGCTCTCCCAGGTCCTTCGCGATGACCTGATGCTGACAGGGTCAAAAGAAGGATGCCATAAAGGAGAATGCGGCGCCTGTACCGTGATCATGGACAGCCGGACCGTTGATTCCTGCCTGGTGCCCGTGTGCCAGGCCCATGGATCCGAAATCATCACGATTGAAGGGATCAGCGCTGACGTGAAGGAACTGCACCCCGTGCAAAAAGCTTTTATGGAGGAAGGCGCTGTCCAATGCGGGTTCTGCACACCCGGCTTGATCATGTCGTCCGTGGACCTGCTGGACAGAATTCCGCGGCCTGATGAGGAACAGATCAAAGAAGCCCTGTCAGGCAATCTGTGCCGGTGCACGGGATACGCTAAGATCATAAAGGCCGTCCGGAAAGCAGCCCAAAAAAAAGCCGGGACGTAAGGAGAGACACAGGAATATTCCATGGATTATGTGAAAATAACAGGACTTGATGAACTGGACGGCCTGGAAAAAAAAGGGAGGAAAATTTATTTCCTGGCCGGCGGCACTGACCTTATGGTACAGCAGAAAGACGACTTACTGGAGAGAGAGAGCATCATGGCTGACATCAGCAGCCTGAAAGACCTGAAGAGCATCAGGCTGGAGAACAGCGGGATAAGGATCGGTGCCTTGACCACGTTCACGGAAATCCTGGAAAGCCGGCTGATCCGCGAACAGGTTCCGCTCCTTTTTAATGCAGCCCAATCCATCGGGTCTCCCCAGATCCGCAACCGTGCCACGCTGGCCGGCAACATTGCCAATGCGTCGCCTGCCGCGGACAGTATACCGGCCTTATTCGTCCATGAGGCCCGGATCAGGACCAATCTGGCCGAATATCCGGTGAACGGATTCTTTCAGTCGGTCAAACGATCTATTTTAAAAAACAGTGAAATGATCCTGGAGATCGTCATTCCCCGGGATGAGATCTTGTTCCGTTCTTTTTATTTTAAAAGCGGACCAAGGCAGGCCCTGGCCATTGCCAAGGCCTCGCTGGCAGCCCGGATTAATACGGAACAGGACAGGATCAAGAATATCAGGCTGGCTTGCGGTGCCGTGGGTATTACCGTGATCCGGCCCGTCAGGACAGAAAAATTTCTACTTGAAAATAAAATTTCACGGGATATAATTAACCATGCGAAAGACATGCTCCGGTCAGAGATCGCGCCTATCGACGATTTCCGTTCCACGGGAACGTACAGGTCCGGGATGATCGCTTATTTTCTGGAAAAAGCATTAACGCAAATATAAAATCAAAGGAGGAGTCTTTATGGCAGAAAAAAACAAAGGTGAAAAACATGTTAAAAAGGAAGCCCAGAAAAGCCTGAAAGAAAGAAGGAAAGAGAAGAAAGAAAAACAAAAAACCAAACAGTATTAAAAGGCCTTCGGGAATAAAAAGAAGTTTGAAAGGAGCGGTGATGATGTCTCGTTCATGACCGCTCCTTTTTTCTTCCGTGAACGGATTGCATCAAAGGACCTGCCGTCCGGTTATGAACAACGGACTTCTCAGGACCTCAGGATCGGTAATGCGCGTTGATCCGGATATAATCCTCGGTCAGGTCCGAAGTATAGATCACAAAGCTTTCCTTGCCCTGATGGAGATCGATTGTCACATCGATCTCACCGCGGCTCAGGTATTTTTTCAGTAATCCTTCGGAGAACGTAACAGGCGCGCCTTTCCGGCAGAGCGTATACGGCCCGAACCTGACCTCTACCTTCTCAGGATTAAAATGAACCCCGGCTGCGCCGGCTGCGCCCAGTATGCGGCCCCAGTTGGCATCGGAACCATAGAATGCTGTTTTTACCAGCGGTGAATTGGCTATCTTGAATCCGATGGCGCCGGCCTGGCTCCTGTCAGCTGCATGAACGACATGAAGCCTGACGAACCTGGTCACCCCTTCCCCGTCCTTCACCAGTTTTACGGACAGGTCATTCAGGACGTAATATAAATGGTCCCGGAATACGGCCAGGTCCTTTTTATCTTTCGCTGTGAGCGTGTCATTACCCGCCTGACCGTTGCACAGGATAAGGGCTGTATCATTGGTGCTCATGTCGCCGTCAATGGTGATAGCATTAAAAGTCCTGGAGATCACCTCGGAGAATATTTTCTGTAAAATCTTTTTTTCAATCTTTATGTCCGAGGTCAGGAAAGCCAGCAAGGTGGCCATATCCGGGGCGATCATACCGGACCCCTTGGCTATGCCTCCCAGCTTCACTTTTTTACCCTTGATCCTGAACTCGACAGCTATCTCTTTTTCTTTTGTATCCGTTGTCAGAATGGCCCGTGCCATGTTCCTGTTCCCTTTCCGGTTCAAACCAGGCGCAAGCTCTTTTAGTCCTGCTCCGATCTTACGCATATCCAGGAATCTGCCGATGATACCTGTGGAAGCGACCAGGACATTTTGAGGTTTGATCCCAAGCAGGTCCGAGACCATGCGCGAGATACTGACCGTATCCTGATACCCTCTCGGACCGGTACAGGCATTGGCGATCCGGGAATTCACAAATACGGCATGGATAGGATTTGCAAGGTTCTTCATGCAGAACCGGACCGGCGCTGCTTTCACCAGGTTTCGTGTAAAAGCACCGGCAGCCACGCAGGGTGTCAAGGAGAACAGAAGCCCTATATCCGGCCGTTCCTTCCTTAGACCGCAATTGATGCCATTGGCAATAAATCCCCGGGGAGCGGTCACGCTTCCCTGTATGCTCCTGATCCTGTTATACCGATTCATTTCCTTTATTCTTCCCTTTGGGTTTCTCCGGCTTTTCTTCCTTGGCTTCTTTTGTTTCTTCGACTTTTATCAGACCGGCTTTTATCTTGATATCCCTTTCCAGCGCTTCGGCAACGGACTTGTTTTCCTTGAGAAAAGCTACAACGTTATCCTTGCCCTGACCTATCCGCTGGTCCTTGTAAGAGAACCAGGTCCCGGTCTTCTGGAGCACGCCATACTCTACTCCGGCATCGACAAGACATCCTTCCTTTTGGATGCCTTCTCCGAAATAAATATCAAAATCCGCTTTTTTAAAGGGCGGCGCCACTTTATTCTTCACAACCTTGACCCGCACAGAATTACCGACCACATCCTCGCCGCGTTTGATCGACTCTGTCCTTCTGATCTCCATCCTCACGGATGTATAAAATTTTAAAGCCAGACCGCCGGTCGTTGTCTCGGGATTACCGAAGAAAGTCCCGATCTTCATCCTGATCTGATTAATGAAGATAACACACGTATTCGATTTATTAATGACGCCTGTCAGTTTCCGGAGAGCCTGGGACATGAGCCGCGCCTGCAGTCCCATGTGGCTGTCGCCCATCTCACCGTCGATCTCAGCGGTAGGAACAAGGGCTGCCACAGAATCAATGACAATCAGGTCCACGGCATTGCTCCTCACCAGGGATTCCGTGATCTCGAGCGCCTGCTCGCCCGTATCAGGCTGGGAGACAAGCAGGTTATCAATGTCCACTCCCAGTTTTTTGGCATAAATAGGGTCCATGGCATGCTCGGCATCGATAAAAGCCGAGGTCCCGCCTGCTTTCTGGGCTTCAGCGATAATGGTCAGCGCCAGAGTGGTCTTGCCTGAAGCTTCCGGCCCGTATATCTCCACGATCCTTCCTCGGGGAACCCCTCCCACTCCCAGGGCAATGTCAAGGGTCAGGGCACCTGTGGATATGGCCGGAACAATGACCCTGGCCCCGCCGTCACCCAGTTTCATGATCGACCCCTTACCGAACTGTTTCTCGATCTGCAATAATGCCGTCTCAAGGGACTCCCGTTTATTACTGCTTATGTTCTTTTCCATAAAAATTCCTCCTGAAAATTAGTTTATATTCTATTATATACAAATAAAATTTCAACTTTTTTTAACTTTTTTAAAAGATTTACATCAAATATTATAGAGACAAAGAAAAAAAAGGGAAGGTCCCGGTTCCAGGGGATGAAAAAGTTGCCTTAATTTTTATAAGGCGTATATATCAGAGAAGGTGAAGGATGCTGGAAACTGAATTGATCATCAGACTGAAAAAAAAAGAAGTTGCTGCGGTCCGGGATATCGTATCACAGTACAACAGGAGGCTTTTTTCCATGGTTTACAGGTTCATCCGCCAGAAAGAGGACGCGGAAGACATCCTTCAGGAAGCATGGATCAAATTCTTCAATTCCCTGGATAAATTCAAGGGCGAATCGAAGATATATACTTATCTATACAGGATCGCCATGAACGAAGCCCTGACCTATCTGAGAAGGAACCGCGTCAAGAGACTCTTCTTCCGGGACCATATTGAAAAACCGGATTACAATTCCCCTGAAGCCATTTATCTCTCGAACGAGAAAATGACGGTCATCGAGGAAGCGGTCAAGACCTTGCCCTCCCGGCAGAAACAGGTTTTTCTCCTCAGAAAATCCGAGGAGCTTTCCTTTAAAGAGGTCGCGGAGGTCATGAAAATAACAGAGAACAATGCCAAGGTCCTTTTTTTTCACGCTCTCCAGAAAATCAGGAAGAATTTAAAGGAACGGGGTGCTTTATGAGAAAAAAAGAATTTATGATTTCCATCATTGAAGAACTGGAAAAAATAAACGGTTCTGGAAGCAAAATGGACGACCTGCAGATGACCAGCCAATACTGCGGTGAGTATTTCCAGGCCGGTCCCATCCCTTACCGGGAACAGGCAGAGGGGGAGATCATTGAACGCATCCTCTCATTAAAGGAAAAGAACCATCTCCTGGCCCTCCTTGTATCACGGCCTGTCCTTGTCACATTTTCTTTCATGCTGCTGGTCCTCCTTTTTTTCCAGGTTAAATCCTTCGTCGGCACCAATTCCATAAAGAACAAAGTCGCCCAATACCTGTCCCTGAACCGCCAGACCTTCGAATTCGTCTGCCTTAACAATATGGATAAAATGGTCCAAACCCTCATGGAGAGCAGCACGCAAACCTCGCTGCTGGACGA
>JAQTRT010000179.1 GCA_028711675.1 bacterium
TTGCTTTCCGAGATCACGAGGCTGTGGCAGTAGCTGATCAGTCCCCGGTTCTGGCGGGGGCCGTGGATGTCGTTGCCGCGCAGATTATTCCCGCCCGAAGCATAGATCGCGATACCGCCGTTCACATTATGCCCGATGCTGTTCCCGGTAAAACGGTCGCTGGAATTGTCGTCGACATATATCCCGTATTCGTTGTTGCTGTATATGATGTTGTTCGACAGGACATTGTTGACCGTGTTGTTCCGTAAATATACTCCATAATAAGGCGACCGGTAGATCACGTTGCTGCCGGAGATGATGTTGTTGTCTCCGCCCTGGATGAAAAGACCGTAATTCTGGTCAAAGTAAGCGCCCGGTTCCCCGTATATGATATTCCCTTCTATGATGTTGAAATCATCGTCCTCGCCGTTGAACCAGATGCCGTTGGCATAATTGTTATATATTTTATTACGGACGATGATGTTGCTCTGGGAGGTGCCCTCAAAGCGGATCCCTTCGTTCATGCAGTTCGTGATGACGTTCCCCTCACCGATGACGTTATGGTCGCAGTTGATGAAATAGATGCCCCTGTAGGAACAGTAAGCGCCTGTTTTTCCGTAGATAACGTTCCCGCGTATCTGGTTATACTCGATATCCTCGCCCTGGAACACGATGCCGTTATCGTAATTGTAGAATATCCGGTTGCTGGCAATGACATTGCTGAGGGCTGCGTTCACGAAGCATATTCCGTGGTCGTCGTGATAGGACAGCGCATTGCTTCTTATGGTGTTCCTGTCGCTGTTGGTCACGCAGATCCCGCGGATCTGTGCCGGGCCGTGGATGCTGTTGTTCAGGATACGGTTCTCGCGGCTTCCTTTTCCTTTAAGGCAGATGCCGGCCAGGTAATTGCTGTTGATGATGTTGTTGGTAATGGTGTTCTGCGCGGAACTGCCGCACAGAATGATACCGGCATACGTTGCCTGCCGGATGCGGAAGCCCTCGATCCGGATGTTGGACCTGTCGTTGACATAAATGCAGCTGTTCAGGTTCGTTCCGATCAGTAAAGCCTGGTGATTCTCATAGGCCTTCAGGATGATGGGGGAGATGGCCGTACCGGAGTTGGAGAACATCACCTGTTCATGGTAATAACCGTTGGATACAATGACACTGTCTCCGCCGTTCGCGTTGCTTGCGGCGTGGTTGATGCTCCTCCAGGCTTCCGGCCAGGATAAACCGGTTGCTCCATTATTGCCGTTGGTTTTCACAAAATAATCGATTCCATGAACCGGGAAGGGGAGAAAGGTTATTAGCAGCATCAGAAAAATTAATTTAAAAAAGTCCTTTTTCATATATTTAATTCATTCAATGACTGAATAATAATAAAGTGAAGAATACAACACTTTTAAAAATCTCCCTTTTAAAAATTAAGATTAAAACCTTTTACAGCAGAGACCATCCCGTTCTCTATTCATTCCATCCTGATACAGAAATATATCAAGGTCTCATGTAAAAGATTATACTATCCTATATTTTACCCTGTTTTTTTTAATTTTCAAGTAAAAAATTTATAATTTATCTGAAAATATCAGAATAAATGGTCATTAATCATCACTTTCTTTATGTTTTTCATGAAAAATAAATTAATAAACAATCATGGATTTTCGGTTATTGATCAAGATAATCCATTGACACAGGATATTTTATTGCTATATTACAGATGAATGCGAGCCTGCTGATCGGACCTTGCAAGGAGTATTTTGATTATGATAAAATTAATATTTTTAAAAGATTATTTAAAAAAATATGCTGATTCAAAGGGAGTCCGCAGATATCTCAGGATACCGACACGGATACCGGTCCTTTATGCTTTTCCGGAAAAAGGAAAACGGGTACCGCTGGATTACAGGCAATGTTATACGAGTGACATATCACAGGGCGGACTGGCTGTCAAGGTCATCGACCTTCCTTCATCCGTGCTAAAAAAATTCCTGCAGGAGAACAAGGATATTTTTGTTAAACTCGATATTCCCGGAAGAAAAGGCCTGATGGAATTAACGGGAAAGATCCAGTGGTATGAAACTCTCCAGGAACGCGCGCCCAGCCGCCATCTGATCGGTATCCGTTTTGACATGATCGATCCGGATGACAGGATCGACCTCCTTTCTTATGCTGTCAGGATGACCAACAGGAAAAAAATGATACGGATCACCCTGACCCTGCTGATCCTGGCTTTTCTCGGCAGCGGGATATGGGGAGTCCAAACCTACCTTCTGAAAAAGGAGGTTAAGAAGAAACTGGTGATCTCTGAGAAAGCCAGGCAGAAGCTCAGTCTTGAGATCAGGGACCTGGATAAAAAAAGATCGGAACTGACGGACCAGCTGGAATATAACCTGACGAAACTGGGGGAACAGGACCGTCTCCTGAAAAAACAGCAGAAGATCATCAAAGAGATGAGCCTGTATTTGAACGGCTCCAAGCTCCTCCTGGAGGACATTTATAAGGAATGGAATATCGACACACTGTCCGATTTCATCGTGTTCGATGATCTGTACCGTAGCGGTCAGCAGGCCCTGAAGAATAAAGAGTATGACCAGGCTGTCCGGAACCTCCAGGCTCTGGTTAAAAAATATCCCGATTCCCTGCTGGGTTACAGGCTCCTTGTGAGCGCTCTGTACTGGAGCGGTAAAAAGGATGAGGCGGATAAAGCATTCAACGAGTATACGGATAAATTAAAAGCGCAGGTGATCCAGCCTGGAACCGGACCGAAAGAGTAATCGGATTCATTTTTTTATTAACAGAGCTTTCCAGTGTTTTTTCATACTGAGCTTTTTTTCGCTGTTGATCCTTCTGGCAGAAAAAACATCCAGGCCTGTATGATAGATGGCTGTTGAAAGAGACATGGGAGTGGGATAGAACTCCTGTATCTGCTCGACCCGGATACGGTTCTTCTGCAAGTACTGTCCTAATTCCTCCTCGGTCCCCTCATCAGCCCCCGGATGGCCGGTGATAAAATAAGGTATGAGGTACTGTTTCTTATTTGCTTTTTTACACTTATTATAGAAAATACGGGAGAATTCATCATAGAGATTGATCAGCGGTTTACCCATGACCTGAAGCACGGATGCAACAGAATGTTCCGGCGCGATCGAGAGCTGGCCCGGGGTATGGTATTGTACCAGCTCATCCATGAAATCAGGATTGAGGAGGGCCAGGTCATAACGGATCCCTGAATTGATAAAGACAGCCTTGACCCCTTCCATGTCCCTTATGGTCTTGAGCAGTTCCCTGTATTTACCGGAAGATACGTTCAGGGAAGAGCAGATCCGGGGATAAAGGCAGCTGCGTCTTGTACAGCTTTTCTGTTTTTCCTTGTCCCTGCAGAATGTACCGTACATGTTGGCTGTCGGCCCGCCGATATCGGTGATCACGATACTGTGGCCCTGTTTCCTGAGGCTCCGGACCTCTTTTTGGATGGATGAAATGCTGCGGCTCTGTATCGTCTTTCCCTGGTGCAGAAAGAGGGAACAGAAATTACAGCCTCCATAGCATCCGCGGTGTGCGGCGATGGAATTTTCAACGACCTTCAGGCCGGGGATCCCTTTCTTATAGACAGGATGGGCTTTCCGGGTAAAGGGCAGTTCATAGATTACGTCCAGTTCTTCTGAAGTTAAGGGCAGGGAAGGCGGATTGACCAGGACAGCCTGGGTCCCGGTCTCCTGGTACAGGACCTTGGCCTGATAAGGATTCAGGTTCTCTGCCAGCAGCCGCGTCATGTCCCTGAAACGTTCCTTCTCTTTCTTGACCTCTTCATAAGAGGGCAGCAGCTGTCCGAAACAGGCTTTTTGCTTCTCTTTCTGTTTAACGGGAATGACGGTACCGCGTATATCCTTTATCTCCTCTATCCTCTCCCCTTTTTTCAGGCGCATCACAAGCTCGGATAGAGGCTTCTCAGCGTTTCCGTAAACAAGAAGGTCAGCTTTAGCATCCAGGAGGAGAGAAGGCCGTACTGTGTCCGTGTAATAATCATAATGGGCGATACGTCTCAGACTGGCTTCAATTCCGCCGAGTATGACGGGGATACCCGGAAAGGCCTCTTTCAGCCGGTTGGTATAAACAAGGGAAGGAAGGTAAGGTCTTTTTCCGGGTCTGCCATTCTCGCTGTAAGGATCATCCGACCTTATTTTTCTCTGGGCTGTATAAAGGCTTACCATGGAATCCAGGTTCCCGGCCGTTACACCGAAGAACAGTTTCGGCCGGCCAAGCCTGGTAAAATCTCCGGTGGAACGCCAATCCGGCTGGGGGATGATCCCCACAGCCAGCCCCAGGGATTCCAGGTACCGTCCGATGAGGGCCGCTCCGAAAGCGGGATGATCGGCGTAAGCATCAGCTGAGACCAGAATAACGTCCAGTTCCCTCCAGCCCAGCCGGACAGCTTCTTCTCGTGTCAAGGGCAGGAAATGCCCGTCTTTTTCTTTCATATCAGACTAAAGTACAGAAATTAATTTAATAATCAACGGGAAAAAACAGAGGAAGATTTTTGGGATTATCGATAGCGTAAAGGCCGGGAAATCAAAACTTTTACGGTATGGAAGTGAAGTTTATTCTATGAACACGAAACAATTCTTGCCGCGGCTCTTGGCTGTGTACAGGGCTTTATCGGCGCGTTTGATCAGTTTTTCCTTGTCGATGATCTGGTTTTTCTTGGCCGAAGTAACGCCCACACTGATGGTGGCCGATACTTTTACGTTATCATCTGTGGTAAATTTTTCAGCCCTCATGTTATCCAGCAGCCGTTTGGCCAGGATCTGGCAGCCCTGCACATCGGTTTCAGGCAGGATTATGAGGAATTCATCCCCGCCGTAACGGACCGGCAGGTCCACGTCTTTCCGGATGGTCCTTCGTATGACATTGGCAACGCCTTTCAGGACGACATTCCCGAAAAGATGGCCGAACTGGTCGTTGATCTGCTTGAAATTATCGATATCGATCAGCACCAGGGCGATATTCTGAGGATAACGTTTGGAACGGGTTAATTCCTTGTCCAGAGAGATCTGGAGGAACTGGAAGTTATAAACCTGGGTCAGGTTATCCGTTACGGACCAGTTGTACAGCTTGGTCTTCTCCATGGTGAGCATGGTAAGCCGTGTAATGATGGAAGCAATGAAATAATCGGAGATACTGAATCTTCTGTCCTTGATCGAATTAGCCACTTCGATGATCCCGAAAACATTGTTGTCGATGATCAGGGGTATGGCGATGATGGAATTGGTCTTATGTTTGATCTTCTTGTCCACAGTCCCCTTATACCGTTTATCCTTGGAGATGTCAGGAATAAAGAGGGCTTTTTTCGTTTTAGTCACGATACCGCAGATATCCTTTCCCACCTCGATGGTCACGTTCTTCAGCTCGGAATAGTAATCGTAGGGTATCAGTTTCTTATTCTTATAGGTCATGGTAAAATTCGGGATGATCTTGTTCATGTTGTCGTAATAATAAAAAGTGACCCGCGTGGCATTGATCGATTCGGCGATAAAGCCCAGGAACATGGAACGGATAAGGCTTTCTTCATTGCCGCCGATGATATTGATCAGTTCGCTGTATTCATTCAGCATCATGATGCTGTGTTCGCGCATTTTTACCAGCTGGGCAGGGGTCATTTTTTTACTCATAGATTATACCTCTGATCTTTGATTCTCAATAATAGTATAATTGTTTGATTTTTATTTTCAATATTTTTTTTATAAAAGGGATGAGGACACAGCCCCGGAACGTTCGTTTCCCGCTGTTTTATTTTATAGAAATATCAATAGGGGCTGTCCTAAAAGTAAACTTGTCATTCCGAGCATAGCAAGGAATCCTGTTTTTTCCTATACTTTTTAAAGATTCTTCGTCGCTTCGCTCCTCAGAATGACATTATTAGGACTTTTAGGACAGCCCCACACTATTCGTATATTTCGTATATGGTATCTTTCAGGATAAATCTCACATTCTGGCCCAGAGCCAGAAAATCAGCGGCCAAGGGCTCTTTCTTCAGAAGGGTGAAATATTCTTTACTGGCGAACTGGATCTTGATTGCCTTGCCGTATTTCTTGGTCTGGATCCTGGAATCCACCCAGTTTTTACCTGAATTATAGATGGCCCGGCCCTGGATGTTCTTTACCTGCTGGGTCAGGTTCTGTTCGTTCCCTTTGGCGTCCGTGTAATTCAGCCTGTCTTTCCCCTGATAGACCTCATCATAACTCTTGGCCATGTTCAGGCTCTGGAATTCCTCGCTGGCCTGGACCGAGCGTTTCCCTGATTTTTCTTTGACCCCGGAATATTCTGCTTCACTCCGGGCAAAAAAGTCGCTGGTGGCGGGTATGGCCGCGCCCAGGGTCCGGTCATCAGACTTGATCTCGTTATGGGAGACCCGGTCCCGTTCTTCCTCGATGATCAGGTAACTGGTATACGGACTCACGATACCGTATTTTTTAGCCAGCTGGGTCACTTCATCCACAAGCTCCTTATCCTCGCCGTGGAGCCTGATCTGGTCCAGGAGGAATCCTATGCGCCGGCTGGCCCAGAGAGGCGGTATGAAATCGCTGTCTGTATCATCCTTTAAGAAATTCAGGTTGTATTCAAAGGTCTGGGTCTTGTCCTTTATTTTTCCTTCCAGTATGACCCTGGCTTCGCCGTTCCCGTCATACTGGCCCAGGAGAGTAAGGGTAGAACCTTTGAAGAGGTCGGGCAGTTCCCTGGGGTAGGTTTTATCCACCTTGATGTTCCCCTCGAACCTTAATTTCAGGTCCGTGAGGACCGGGGATTGTACTTTAGTGTAAAAACTGGATATCTTGATCTCGATA
>JAQTRT010000180.1 GCA_028711675.1 bacterium
AATCTAAAATACCTGTGACAAAAGTTGTTTACTGGAAAGTATGCGCTATTGATTCCGCGTTTAAAAACAGCTCGTATTCTTTAGAACAGAAGGCGGAGAGGCTTTATTATTCCAGGATCATCCGGCTGGAACCCTCGGACGGTATTTATTTTTCCGGTACGGGAAAAATAATCGGCCAGGCTGAGCCCGGGACCACATCTGTCGAAGTCAGGATTAAATGCATGGCTGATAATAAATTCTGGGACAGCAGTAGCTGGAGCGAATCCACCAATACATGGCTGGTGCAGAATGCGGACACGGACTGGGAATATGGATGCAAGGGGATCAGCTGGAATTTCGGTGAAAGATATTATGTTGAAAGCAGGGGCATAAACTGGCTTGGCACAAAAGGGATCATCGGAAACAGGGTGGAGTTCATTCCGGTTTATGGGCTGTCGGAAAAATACAGTTTTTGCAACTACCCAAATCCGTTCGATCCTAATAAACAGACGACATGTATTGAATATCTGCTCCAGAAGGACGATAATGTAAAACTCGTGATCTTTGACATCAACGGCGGTGTGGTCAAAGAATGGAATTATTCCAGGGGCAATACAGGCGGGAAACAGGGAATCAACAGGTTTTACTGGGACGGACGGAACGGCAAGGGCTATATCATAGCCAACGGCGTTTATTTCTGTTATCTCAAGACCAGCAGCGGTAAATACATGACCAAGATCATGGTGCTGAAATAAATAATATATTATTTTCAGTTAAATAATCACGTGTAACAGGTGGTTTGCATAATTAATAATATTTTTTAACATATAAAAAAATTATATGGAATTTTTAAATGATAGAGATTATTGCTTCCCGGGGCTCCAGGGATTTCTGTCATTCCGCGGTTTTTCACTAATCTTTTTTAGTTCATAATTACTATAAAGACTTAAGACCGGATTCCAAGGGTTTTCTGACTTTTCGACAACCTCCAGTTCAATTATATATTTTCCTTCTTTTTTATAAAATTTCCCTTTCCCTTTGTTATCCCATCCGTCAGTAAAAAAGAATTCCAGTGTATTGTTATTATTAACAGGGATTACCGCGGCTCCTATGACCTGGCCTGGGGGATCTCTGGTAATGCCGAAATCAATATAATACATACTGTCTTTTTCGTAAATATCCGCCCATACTGAAAAATGTCCTCTAATACCTTCACCTGCATCATAGACCCTTTCCTGGTTAAAATAACCGATAAAGGGGGGTGTAAATTTTTTAAACATTTCAAAAACGTACTGTTTTGTTTTATCAGGATTGAACCATTTACCTGTAATTGTTTCTTCTGTAATAAATCTTCCGGAAAAGACCTCGCCTTTATTTAAATTTTTTTTATCGGTTGATAGCCGAATGTTGCCATGTTTATCCAGCTGTCCGTATAACGGTATTTGAGTTTTATATGTGTCGTAATAGTAATAACCGGTTATCGATCCTTTTTTATTTTCGAGATGCATGGTGATTTTATAATTAGTTTGTATGGAACCTAACAAATCATATACAGCTGAGGATTTATTAATATAAGAATCTGATAAAGTTATAAGTGGTTTAAAAACGAATAAACAAATCAATAACATTATTTTATATTTCATTAATTGTTCTCCTGGAATAACTTTATTAGACCTAGTTTATTATTCTATAATTTTATATAGGATTGCTTTTTTAGGACAATAATATTCGCCTTTGGGCTCTTTAATAATCTCCCATGTTAATTTATTTTTATGAAATGTAAGCTTAACTTTACCGGTTGATTCGGTATAATAAGTTTTAAACTCAGTTGTAATTATATCGTTTTGAGTATTTTTAAACTGGAAGGACGGAGTATCATTTTCGCTGCAGTCGATTCGCCCTCCGTTATTGACAACAGCACAATATGTTCCGATATAATATTTTCCGTTATTTATTATTTTAACTGAAAAATCCCTTGAGCCATTATTTTTTTCCCATGCCCATATGCCTTCATATTGTTGGCCAGCATATACGCGATTTGTGAATAAAAATATTAAAAGATTAAACAGGAAAATTATAGATTTTTTTTTGATCATCTTGTTTTTTATAATATCAGCTCCCCGGGGGAAATAATAGACAGTGTATATATATAATAATTATATATACTAAAAAATTATTGTCAAACTTTTATTTGAAATATAAATATAAGAATATATAATTAAGCTGGGGTAAATTATAGTATATTCCGGGATAATACTTATGAAAAATATTTTTCAAATTATTATAATATTATTATATTTTCAGGTTAAATTTGTCCAGTCCGCCGAATCCGCCGGGACCGGGCAAATGCTCTCTCCTGACGCGAGGATGGCAGGCCTGGCCGGTTCCTTTGACGCGCTTTCCGATAGCGTGGACAGCGTATACTACAATCCCGCAGGCCTGGGAATGATGGAAAATATCATGTTCAACGGTTCCTATATGCCAGGCTGGGATACGCTCACATCCGTATATTATTTCAGCGCTGCTTTTCCCAATCAGGTCCTGCCTTTCGGCATCGGATACTGCAATGTTGATTCAGGCGGTATTCCTGTCCGCGACAGTTCGCCTGAGATCGTCCGAACCGCCGATTTCCGGAATATCAATACTTTCGTTTCAGGCGCTTATGCTTTAGCCCCGGGCCTTTCTTTTGGCCTGAGGGTACGCGTCAATTATGTCAGCCTGTACACGAGCCAGGACTGGGGAGCAGGAGCTGATCTGGCTTTTTTATGGCGGCGGCCTGATCCGTACTCGTTTACCAAGAGCTCTTTTCTGGAAACCATCCAGCCAATCTCATTCGGCCTGGTCCTGTACAACCTTTATTCATCCGGGATCAGATTAAAGGACTCGGTTGAAAAGAGTCCCATGATATTAAAAGCCGGGCTTTCTTACAGGTTCAGGACATTATTTAAATTCCTGGAACCTGAACCGGGTTTGGGTATGGAAGGGATACCTGAATATAAGACCTGGCTTTTCAGCGCAGGCCTGGACCTTGTTTTCTGGGATATCGCGTTTCTCCGGGCCGGATATAAAATAAGCGAAAATGTATTTACCATGGGCACCGGCGTTAATGTCTGGGACATGACGCTTGATTTCAGTCTTTCTTTCCTGCCCCTGAGCAGTAATTTTTATAATCTAAACCTGAAAATAAAGTTTAATTGATATACAGGCGGTTGACGGGTGCGGAAAACACTATTGATCATTATCCTGATGCTGTTTAGTCTGTTCCTTTTTCAGGCCGGGAATATCTGTTCCCAGGAATGGCAGCCGTTCCATCTTTATCTGGAAAAACCCGAGGCGCGGTACCTCTGCCCTGAGGTCTGCGATATCGACCTTGACGGTGATATGGATATTTTTTTCGGGACCGGGGACGGATTCATCTGTTTTTACGAGAACACGGGAACACCGGGGAAATACTCCTTTGAACAGAAGAACCGGGGAACAACGGCCATGAACTCTTATTTCAGGATCAGCGTTCCGGATAAGGCTGTCCCGCGTTTTGTGGATATTGACAATGATAATGACCTGGATCTTTTTATCGGGAATAACAGCGGTAATATCGCTTTTTACAAGAACGAAGGCAGCGTCAATAAACCCTCTTTTATCATGATCAACAGCGGGAAACACTCCACGAATTCTTATTTTAACATCAACGTGGGACTGAGCTCAGCGCCTTTTTTTATTGATATCGACCAGGACAACGACTATGACCTGTTCATCGGGAACGCGAACGGTTATCTGGCTTTTTACAGGAATGACGGCACTCCGTCCGCGGCTGTTTTCAACATGATCGTCAGCGGTACGTCCAGGCTCGATTCGTTCGCGGATATCGATGCCGGCGAATACGCTGTTCCCTGTTTCTGCGATCTGGACGGGGACGGGAAGCAGGAACTGCTGACAGGCAACTACAACGGCCAGGTCTATTGTTACAGGAATACCGGGTCGCTTAAAAAACCGAAGTTCAAATTAACCAGTAAGAAATACGCTGATATCAGTATGGAAGGGGACGCGGCTCTCTGTCTTGCGGATTTGAATAATGATGCCATGGACGAGCTCTTTGCGGCCGACAACAAAGGCGGTTTTTTTTCATACAGGCAGGCAGGCAGCCTGAAAGTTTCCGAGCTGGATAATAATTCTTTTTCACCTGAGCCGGCAGTAAAAACGGAACCGGAGGAGAGCCTGGCTGAATCAGATACCGGCCAGGAGGAGTTCCTGGTCCGGAAAGCAGAGGAGCAGATCAGCCGGAAGGATTTTATTGAAGCAAAGATACTTCTGGACCGCGTGAAAGGCAAGTCCAAGGAAATAAAAAAGATAAAGGAGACTTGCGAGAACGGGATTAAAAAGCTGATAAGCCGTGCAGGCGAAGATTCATTGATCTTCAGGGAAGTCGAGGATAGCTTTAAAAAAGGGATAAATGATTATATAGCCGGAAAATACGGGAATTCCGCATCCAGCTTTAAAAAGGTCCTGGCTGTTGTCCAGGACCACAGGATAAGCCGGGAGTATATGAAACGGGCGGAAGAGAAACTGAAGCTGGCTGACCAAAAAAAGGAAGCGAAAGATTCCCGGCAGAAAGCCGCTGCTGATTATGAAAAAGGCAGGATAGAACAGGCGTTTACGCGGATCAAGAGATCGGTCCAGCTTGATCCTGATAATTTTGAATATTACAGCCTTTACACACAGTACAGCAATGAGAGGGCAGCCAGGGAGGACCGGGATTTTTATAACAGGAACATTCCTATCGTGGAAGAGCTGATGAAGCAGAAGAAATATAACGACAGCCTGGATATCCTGCTCACCCTGCAGGCGAAATTCCCCCAGGATGAGCGTGTGGATTCCCTGGTAAAGGCCTGCATGAAAGAATCCTCCGCGTTACAGAATGAATACAACCTGAAGATGAGGAAAAAGTTCATGGATACGGGGGACGGGGCGTATAAACAGCTGGACCTGAAAAAAGCCCTGGATAGTTATCTCATGGCCAGGAAGTATTCTCCGGCTGATAAGGCGCTGGACGAAAAGATACAGAAGACCCGGGAAGATATCGAAAAGAAAGAGAGAGGCGCCCTGTCTCCTGACCTGGTGAACCAGTATTTCCGCGAGGGCCTGAAGTATTATTCCATGGGCCTTTATGCGGAAGCCATCAATGAATGGGAGAAAGTGCTCCGCTTGAATCCTAAACATATCATGGCTGAGAAGAATATCAAGAAAGCCAGGGAACTTTTAGGGAAGTGATGTTCGGGAGGTTTTCCGGATGAGGATCAATAAGATCATTTTATTATTCCTGCTCCTGCTGATAATGCCGTCCAGGGCATGGAGCCAGACGGCCGGGTGGGAAAAGACCATTACCATAAAGGATAAAAACGGCATCCAGCCTGATATAGCGGGTAAAAAAAATAACTTATATGTTGTTTATTCCGCCGGGCTCAGGGACCAGTACGGGATATGCCTGGTCCAGTCCTCGAACAGGGGCCAAGACTGGTCCAAGGAGAGGACGGTCGCCGCTGCTCTTCTCAAGCCCGATAACCTTACCGTGATCTGTGTTAATGATAAACAGTATATTTTTTGGATTGATTTCCGGGACGGCAATAATGAGATATATTTTACCTGTTCCCGGGAAGGGGATCCCGTTGGATTTGAAAAGGCGATCAATATCACCAGGAATAAAAGCGATTCCATCAATTTTACGGTCCGGGCTTCCGGGGAAATGATCTATCTTGTCTGGTCCGACAACAGGACAGGCGATTATGAGCTGTACTGTAAAGTATATAATGTCAATGAAAAGCAATGGGGCGATGAGACTGCTGTGACAAAGTTCAGCGGCGGCTCTCTGGACTCAGGGCTTCTTGCCCTGATGGGTGAACTGCACCTGGTCTGGCAGCAGAAGGACGGCCAGGACTGGCGCATTATGTATTCCCAGAGCCAGGATGGAAAGGACTGGACATCCCCGGTCCCTGTTTCAGGCGGCCTGGAAAAAGCTTCGGATCCCGTGATCCTCTCTACTGCCGACGGTCTGCTGGCCGTCTTCCGGGCTGAGAACAACAGCCAGGCAGACATATATTCCGCGCTCTATGATGTGATACAGGATAAATGGACATCAGCCGTGCCTGTTTTCATGGACCTCCGTATTGAGAAAGATCCCGTGTGCGTCTCTGCTTCTTCCGGGCTTTATCTGTTCGGCCTGAGTTTGTTTGAAAGTTCAGACCAGGTCTTTTGTTCGGAAAGCCGCGACAGGGGTTTGACCTGGAGCAGTAAAGCTGACCTGACACAGGCAAAGGAAGGCATTAAAAATTTCAAGGTCAATTACAGTACCCTTGATGACAATATTTATCTGGTCTGGGAACAGGGGGATAATGGAAAAATATGCCTGAAGAGCATGGACAGGTCCTGTCCCGCGCCAGTCATCGCGAATGCTTCCCATAAACAGGATGAATGGTCAAGCAGGCAGGATTTCAGGATAAGCTGGACCGTGCCTGACGATACGTCCGGCATCAGGGATTTCAGCTATGTGCTTGACCAGAACCCGGAGACCATACCTGACCTGTTCCTTGCCGAGTACCCGGTCCGGGAAGCTTCTTTTTACAATGTGGGGGACGGAATATGGTATTTCCACCTGAAAGCCAGGGATAAAGCGGATAATATAAGCGCAACGATCCATTACAAGGTCATGATCAATTCACGGCTCTACGCGTCGTCGGAGAAATATTATATCATTAAATACGGCGATACTCTGTGGGAC
>JAQTRT010000181.1 GCA_028711675.1 bacterium
GGCTGTTTCCTTCTCATTGTCAATGGTCACTTCCACCTGGTCCTTTCCCGAAAGATCGACCGGGCCGTCAATATTGATCTTTAAAATGAATTTGCCTTTCTTTCCGGTCTTGTTGTACAGCTTGACAGGGATCCTGAACCTGTCATTGGGGGCGATGAACCTCGGCAAAGAGGACGTGATGACCAGGGGATCGGAAACAATGATCATTTTCTCCCCGGCCCCGAAACGGTTGGCGGACGCGGCAACAGCCATGACGCGGAGCGAACCGTTGAACATGGGAATATTAAAATCCACGTCAGCCTCACCCCGCAGGTTCAGCTTGACCAGGCCAGAGAAAAGGCTCACGGCCTTCACGCGCTTGACGCTTACCGGATTAAGGTGCTTCCGGTCCTGGGCTTCCTCCATACCGTCCCCGGCCACGGAGAGCATGTTCTCCGAGATCTTGATATCCGAGATGACATCGTTCCAGGTATCGAACGATTCCACTCCCAGGCTGCGTTTCCGCATGAAATATTTGAACGGGTCCGGTACGGAAAAACCCGTGATCTGGCAGATGCCTTCGTCAACGGCCATGATAGTAAGGAAAGCCTTGCCGGCCGTGTTCTTCACTTTTACTTTTGTCCTCAGCTTCGTCTTTGGCCTGATGGATTTCGGCAGGTCAAGGGACACATCCAGCTTGTACCGGCTCATGTCCAGCTTGGCTGAAGCAATGCCGAACTCACGCATGGGCTTATCGCTCTCCATCAGGGAGAAATGCCTGAGTACAGCCGCAGTTACGTAGAAATTAGGGGCCATATCCTCCTGAACAGGCAGGCTGACAGTAATAGTATTCCTGGTCATCTTCACTACTTTCCGGAAGACAACCTTATCCTTCTCAACTGTAAGCAGGAGCATTCCCGGGCCTGAAGCGGTTATTGTGGCCCTGGCCCTGTCCCCGGGCTTGTAGGTCTCCCTGTCCAGTTTTACCTGGAGCTTTCCCGGGAAGCTCATATCCGTTGTGGTCCAGTAATCCCAGTACGAATAAGGATAGAACTTCAGTTCCGTGGAAGGCGTGCCTGTGGATGATTCCACAAGGATCCTGTGCTGGTGATAACTTTTCGGTGTAAAGGAGAAAGAGTACCGGCCTTTCAGGCTGGGAACGTTCTTCTGATACTCCAGTTTCTCTTTCGTATCGTAGCGCCATTCATAATACCGGCCGTTCCAGCGGGAAGTATAATTATATTCGATCTTATAGACCGTGATCCTGATGTCGCGGCTCTCCGTTTCCTTTCCTTCCTCGTTCACGGATATAATGTCGAACTCAATGGGCTTGTTCACTTCGCTCTCTTTGGTCATTTTTTTAATACCGAGAAAATAAGAGTTCTTCCTGATCCTGACGGACTTCACCTGGCCCACGGCCCTGCCGCCGGTCTCCTGGACCTCGCTGTAGATCACGGCCTTTAACAAGCCCTGCGGATTCACCTCGTACGGGAGCGCGAAAGAAAAATCATATTCGCCGTTCGCGTTCAGATTCGCCTCAGCCGGACGCTGGTGGAAATCCTGCATCCTCTTCTCATACACCTCAAAGACATAATCCTTGTAATTCTTCGGCCTGAACGCTTCATCGATATAACGGATCTCGGAACGCACAAGGGCGCCGCTGGCCGGCGGCCCGAAAAGGTTGATCCCTTTGACCTTGTAGGAAAGTTCTTCCCCTTTATTAAAGACCGTTTTCGCCGGTATGAGCTCCACTTTGATCTTGTCCGGCATAAAGTCTTCGACGCGGAACGAGGTCGAACCGATGGAGATATCTTTGCTTATCAGGACCTCGGCCGTGTATGCGCCTGTCTTCTCATAGGACGGGACATTCACTTTATACGTGACCATACCGCCGTCGTTCAGTTCACCTTTCACCTCGATCAGTTTATTGCCTGTGGGTCCCGTGATCTTTAAAATAAGGGGCATACCGGGCGGCACGCTGAAATCAGCCGAACGCACGATAGCCGTGATGTTCACGTCATCCCCGGGCCTGTATACTCCCCTCTCGGTATAGAGAAACGCGTCCATCTCCTCCTCGTTGAAAGGAGATCCGGCTACGTCGAATACCGAGGTATTGATACGGCTGGCATCGAACTTCAAGTAGGTAAAATCATCGTCTTTTTCAATGACCAGGGCATACGGAGCGTACTGCATGCTCTCCTTGCCGAACAGGGACTCGAGCCTGGCTTTGATGTCCCTGAACAGCAGAAAGCCTTCGGAATCCGTCTCCCCTTTCATGAGCTCCTGGTTGTCCCGGCTCACCAGCGTGACCCTGGCCCGTGCTACAGGCCTGAAATCATCCAGGCCGTTCACGAATACCAGGATATCCTTTCCCGAAGCCTTGGCAAATACGCCCAGCCCGGTCACCATCACGTTCATCCGTTCCTTATTATAGTAATAGTCGTCGTAATAATCCCCTTCCGCGCTGTCATACCCCTGGGCGATCTCAACACGGTAAATGCCGGGAAGTTTGGGGTCGATAAGGCCTGTAAAGTCGATATACCCTTTCACTTCCTTGTTCCTTTCGGCGCTGATCTTGATATTGGTCAGGACCAGGGAATGGAGAAAGTAATTATCCTCATAATAGTACGAATCGCTCTTGTTCAGGAAATAAACCAGGTTGTTCCTGTTGACCCGGTACACCATGACCCTGAGCTTCTTGATATTGACCGCGTTGAAGCCCACTTTCATGCTGCCGGTCCTGGGAAGATAACGGCCCGGGCTATCAAAGGATATTTTGGATGGAAGGTCGTTGATCGCCACGTTGAAGGACTGCTCTTTCTTGATGACCGTGCCGTCCCGGCCCGGGAGACCTTCTTTAACAGTGAGTTCATAACTGGTGCCTGCTAAAAAATTCCCCTTTAATTTCAGGACAGACTGGCTGGACTCGATGGTATAGCCCGGATCAGGGGCCACTTTAATGAAACGGGAAACAGCAGCGCTGTCCACCGGCATGTTGAACGTGACCTGAATGTATGTCACGGCAGCGTCAAAGATAGGCCGCACATCAGTGACTTTCCTCTCTTCCTTCTGGTCCAGAGGCACGGTCCTTTCGAAATCCTCTTCCATGCCGGGTCCGCCCATGGAGGAATACAGCGCTTTCCTGAGCCGGACAGTCACAATCGCGGGGCCTGTGGTATGGTCAATGGCTGAGGTCATGAATGTGTAAAGAAGGCCGTTCTCCTTTGACTCGATCGTGATATCAAGGTCCCTCTCCTTTTTTCCGGAAGATGTAACTTTCAGATATTTCATGATATCCGCAGCCAGGACAGGATAGTTGAACTTCAATTCACCTCTCAGCTTATCGATCTTAAAAGTATTCGAATCAAAGAGTGAAAAAATACTGGCAGACACGACTTTGAGCGGTTCAGAACGGAAAGTATAGCTTTTTTTCCCGATGAGGGACTTGCCGAATTCCGTGACAAGGCCGTTCTTTAAAATGACCCGGTATTTCACGCCCGGCCTGTAAGGTTCGGAAGGAGTGAAGATGAGCTTATTTTCGGTTTCCCATATCATCACGCCCTTAATCTCAGGCACGATCCTCAGGAGCTTCTGGTTAACGGGTTTGTTCAGTTTTTCCACGGGTGCCACGGGCTTGCTGAACTCGATATTGAGAGCCTCACCTTTTTTAGCCGGGCTGTCCTGGGGTGAAAAAGCGGTCACGCGGATCGAATTCGGAAATCCGATATAATTGAAGAAAATATAAGCTGCAACAGCCAGGACCAGGATGCTGTCGATAACGGCGTGTAGCCATCTTGGCATGATACGTTTTTGGAATTCGCTGAGTTTTTTAAAAATGGATTTTTCACTTTTTTTTGAAGCTTTCATGGATCCCTCCTCTGCGTAAAAGGGGACGGTGCGTGACATTGTGACATGATCTCATTCAAGACCGGACAGGATATAATATCATTAGGTCACGCCCCATCCTCATTGAATCATTCTATCATTAAATAAAATTATGTCAAGGCAAAAAGGAATGACGGGTAATGGTTGTTCCTTTTTCCTCATTCTCGGGCGCCATCGATTTTAGTAATTTTGTTATTGGTTAGTTATTTGTACTTAAACAAAAGACTAATAACCAACCTACTAAGAACCAGAAAAGATGCAAGCCGTGAATGATGGAAAATGAACAACCCTTGTTTTTTAATAACAAAAGGAGGATAAAGAAGACTTTTCTCCTTGACATTTGAATTCTATTTATTAAATTGGATGTCGATCGGGCGTTTGGCTCAGTGGGAGAGCACTTCGTTCACACCGAAGGGGTCAGAGGTTCAAATCCTCTAACGCCCATATAACTGGACTTTTATAGCGATACACCTTCAGGTATATTAATCAGGAACAACAGGTCTGAAAACCTGTTACTACAACAACTACAGATCACGTATAACACGGTAATATACCTCAAGCAGACAATGCTGTCAAGGATCAATATTTCTTTTTAGCAGCCTCACTTTAATATTTAATAATATACATCATATAAATGTTTTTCGGCCGCGTTTCGTTTCCACCTGAGCTGGCAGTATTAAATGGATAGCTGCCAAATGGACCTTTTATCATTACATCATAAACACCGCCGGTAGGGCTGCCCAATGATGCACCATTGAGAGATCCAACGGAAGAATGAGAATGGCTTTTATATTGTTCGTGTTGTCTGGTCCCTATATAATTTCCTGTCTGCCCGGTCGCATAATTTGTTCGTGTAGAGGTGTCAGGATCTACACTTGCCCCGTGATTCCAGCCTCTGACAAAATAACCCCGGAAATCAGGCAGATTGAATGTTGTCGATCCGTCACCTGTTCCATACATGGTTCCAATTACAGAAAATAAATCCGCATATGTCGTCCTTGATACTGCCTGGCCCCCGCATTCCAACCAGCCTGATGGAGCATTAGTCACAGGCCACATTATAATAGACCCGGAAGGTGCTAATCCCATGCCTGCGCCGGTCTTTAAATTGGAATTCAATTTACTTAACGTAATGGCATTATTAGCAATTTTATTTGACACCACTCCATTATCAATGATTTTGCTTGTTGTAACGGCATTATTCGAAATTTTACTTGATGTTATAGCTCCATCCGCTACTGTCAATGCAAAAGGCACGCTTACAAGCTGAACCCGTGGCGAAACAGCTGTTCCAGAAACCACAACCTCCAGGTACACACTAGACATCTGAGACCAGTTCAATGCTGAAAAATCAGGCGTTCCGGCTGAGGATCCTATCTTATATGTATAGAGTCCATCGATTATTGTGATATTTTCCGCAGGGCTTGTCCATAAAAGCGTACCGCCGGTCAAAGAATCATACAGCTTGAACACGATACTCTTTGTCCCGTTCACAGGGACGCCGTTATCCTTCAACATCCCCTGGTAATTGACGACATGCGGCACATCCGCGTATACCGCAGAAAATCCGGCTGCGAGCATCATCAGAACCAACCACATTTTTACATTTCTCATTTTATTTTACCTCCTAAAATTTTATTTCTTCCACAAAAGGCACAAAGACACCCGGAAAAGGTTGTCAAGGCCAGAAAATACTTCCCTTTAAAACCTTTCAAGCCTTTATTACCTTCTCCTTAGTGCCTCAGCGGCTAATCTTTTTCCTGGTTATATATTTCCTTCACATGCTTATCTTTCAAAGGTTTGCCGTATACTTTAAACCTGTCGATCAGGCCCCAGAATTCGGTAAATGTCCCTTTACTGGCATCACCCACTTTCATCCAGCTCTCCCGGCCTACTAAATAAGGCATCCATTTATCCAGTTCCTTGTTCCCTGTCAGTTCACCGTTGATATAGAGCTTTATCATCCCTTTGACCGAATCCCAGGTCAATGCCAGATGGGTCCATTTATCCGGTCCGTCCTTATACCACCTCTGCCCTTCATCCTTATTGGTGTCAACACTCAACATATTAACATATTCGGCACCTGCACTGTCTGTATACCTGATCTGGGCAGTCGTTCCCTTGTTCTTGAACACAGCAAGGTTAATGGAAAACACACTCTCATCGGGTGGCTGCACATCGCGCACTAACCGTTTATTCTCTCCGGAATTACTGTCATTATGGTTCTTGTATAAAGAAAATAAATGCCTTCCCTGATCGACTCCTATATAATTGGCTGTTCTCCAGAACGGCTTCAGCCATGCCATGAGTGTTCCGCAGTTTTCATCTATATTCTTTTCAGGCAGATACCTTGCGTAATGAGAATTACCTATAATCAGGCTTATCAGAGCCTCCCCTTCCTTGCCCTGGCTGCCGAAGGTTATTTTACCTCCGGAATAATCTTTTTCATCGCCTTTGGCCATGTCAGCATCGCTGTTTGTATTATAGTCAGCCCTGAAAACAAGCACTTCATCAGGAACGATCTCTTTTATCTCAAAATGCATTGTCAGGCAGGCTATAGACCTGCCCCCCAAAAACTGGTCCACTTTTTAAGTTAGAAATATAAGATACAACAGCTATATTTCTAGCACAGGAGGACCAGAATCATGGCGAGAAAAAAGTACACCCCGGAACAGATCATCCACAATCTCCGGGAAGCAGAAGTATTGATAGCCAAAGGGATGAATGCCCAGGATGCAGCCAGGCAGCTGGGTATAACAGAACAGACATATTATCGTTGGCGGAAGGAATATGGCGGTATGCGCACCGATCAGGCCAAAAGGCTCAAGAATCTGGAAAAAGAGAATATCCGGTTAAAACGGCTGGTGGCTGATAAGGAACTGGATA
>JAQTRT010000182.1 GCA_028711675.1 bacterium
GGCCCCAATGTGGTGCTTTCAGAGGTTTATACCGGAATTATTTCACCGGGTAACAGTATCCTGTATAATCCGGCCGCTGCTTCCCTTAACAGCAGAGTGGACCTGAACATAAAAACGGCAGGTTTGACCTTTGAACGGACCTATGCCCGTTTTTATATAGGCACAGCATTAAATTCCCGTAATGGAATAGGTGTCAGTTATCTCACGTCGGTCAGGGACGATACGGTTCCGGCTGCGGATATCCTTTATCCCGTGGTCAGTAAAGAATCAGCCATGATAGTATCGTATGGCCTTCATCTGGCGAAAAGGCATGATTTTGGAATAAATATGAAATATCTGAAAAACACCCTGAATGCAGAGGAATTAAAAGAGATCGGTTTCGATGTGGGATGGATCCAGTCCCCCTTTGACTCCGGTTTTCTGAAAAATATCAGAATTCATGTCTCTGTAAGCGATTTTTATTCGGTCCGCATATCGGGAGAGGCTAAAGAAAAAACCGCCCCTTATGTTATCCGGGGAGGCAGTATCCTTCCCCTGTTCAACAGCCGGCTTCTGGTGGGGCTTGATTTTAAAACCTCGGAAAGATACGGAAAAAATCTTCTGGACGCAAAGAATTTCAACATAGGATTCAGTACCAGTTACGGCCTGTTCAGGAACCTGAACGTGACATTTGGCTTTGAATCCGATGTTTCGACTTATGCCGGAATAAGCTATACCCCTCCAAGCTGGTACAGGCTGGATTATAAGATAAGCAAAGATTCCAATGGCACTGCATACTGGTTCGGGGTGGATATCAGGCTGGATTCACAGGACCGTACCGAACTGGCAAGGTTTGAAAGATTATATGAAATAGAAGGCGGGGATGAACTGCGCAGCCATTATATCCGGGCTTTGCAATACAGCTGCCGTAACAGTTATGACGACCTTATTCAGAGCCTTAAGGAGATCATGATAATACTGAAAATAAAACCCGACTATCAGAAAGCTCTGCTCCTCAAGAAACATGTTAAGGACCGCCTGGCGAGACTGGTCAGGGAATTCGATCAGGATAAAAAAGATACTGTCAGGGAAACGGAGCAGGATACCTCCCATTTATCCAGTATGCTGATAGAATAAAGTATGCCCGTGAGACCCGGCAGTTATTACAGGCCCGGATGCAGGTAATCAGCCCCCTGCTTCCGGGCTTTTTTATTTCCGGGAACTGGGAAAGATGATTCTGCAATTGTGGAATATTCTACAGACGGAATATGCGATTTTTTCCCGGTTAAAAAAAGCGCATTATATCAACAGGTACGTGCTGTTTTATCATCCTTTTTAAAAAAAGTATTGGCATACTACTTGCTCTCTATATTGATAGAGCTTAATTCAGGAGGTATCGTCATGAAAAATGGAGTTACAATCAATCAAATCAAAGTTTCAGTGTTATGCTTTCTCATCAGTATGCTGATTGTGCCGGGACCGACCGGTCTGCAGGGTGAGACACCGGAAATACCAAGCGTAAGGAATTCCGGCATGGGCGGGATCGCCTGCGCCATGGTCAATAATATCGACGCGGTTTACCAGAATCCGGCAGGAGTGATCGGGATAAACCAGTCGTACTTAAACCAGGTGCTGCATCTGGACAACCGGACAAACAACGGATTCCTTTCCCAGACTATTATTCTCAAACTGCGGTCTCTGCCGGTAATGGGAGCGACTGTGAGCCTGTTGAGGAATGACAGGATCAATGACAGGAACCTTTCTTACCACGCTTTTGCCGCTTTCCCGTTCCTTTATGTCTTTTCAATGGGTGTCAGCATGAACTGGTATAATAAAAAGCAGGTATACAACACCGGTTTAAACATGAACATCCCGTTCGGAGGGTTCATCAACAAGATCGGGATCGCAGTATACGGCAGGAATGTCAATATCAATACGGTCAACAATAAGGGATTTGTTGCGCATGCCGTTGAAAATGCCTTCTTTGGGGCACACATCCAGTTAAAACCAGATCATTCCATATTTTATAATTTTACTTACGATTTCGGTACAGTCGCGGATTACAGGAAGGTTTCCTATAAAAACAGCAGAAAATATATCGGCTTTGAACAGATCCTGAAGTTCGACCAGTTTGAGATTGCCTGGAGAGCAGGTACGTCGCTTCTTAAATATAAGCAGTCCAGTATCACTGCCGGCGCCGGCCTGAAACTGGATTTTCTTTCCATCGATGTGGCTTGCGTGAAAATGAATAAGGATATCAATTACTCCCTTTCAACAAGTTATAAATTAAACACAAAACATGTGAATAATAAGAAAGCAGATGATTCCGTGCCGCCCAGAGAGATCAAAAACCTGGAACATGCCGCTGATTCGGATGCAAGCGGGATCAAATGCCGTATTTCAGTCTATGAAGACCAGATCGCCGACCGGGTTTACCTGCTGATCGATACGGATAACTCCGGTCAGATCAAATGCTGGAAGATCCATCTGGTCGATACAAGGACCATGATGGTTGTAAAGAGATACGGGGACAGCGGTGATCCGGGACGCGGCTTTATTCTGGACAATGAAGTGCTGCTCCCCAGTGATTACAGGATAGAGCTTTATTATGAAGGGAAGAATGGCTCAAAGGGGAAAACCGAAACTGAATTTTCAAGAAGCTGAAAGAGACCTCCGGGGGGGATATCATGAAAATTATCAGGGATAACAGATATACCATGCCTGGCCTGTTTAAAATGCCGGATGAACCCGTTGTTTTCTCTCGGGCAGGGCAGTGTCCTGGCGGGGATGATTATGAAAAGGCCTTACACGACCTGGAATCAGCCAGGAAAAACCTGGCCGGGAAAGACAGGTCTGTCAGGGATCAGGAATTACTGGGTACGATCTCGGAAATAATCAACCGGATCAAAGCCCATTACCAGAGCTATATGTTCAGCCATGAGGAACTTGGCGCTGTTGAAGAACAGCCCGGAAAAAACAGAAAGGAGGATATGACCATGAACAGGATGCTGATTGTTGATGATTCAGAGGAGATCAGGATGCTTATAAAAAGTTATTTCAGGCGGATTACTTCCAACAGCCTGATCCTGGAAACAGATAAAGGGGAGAATGCCCTCGAATTGTATAAAAAGATAGTACCGGATATCGTGGTCCTGGACCTGATGATGCAGGACAAGAACGGGATCGATGTCATGAAGGAGATACTGGAATACGACCGTCATGCCAGGATCATTATTGTGACAGGGTATGATGAAAAGGAATTATACCAGTCCTGCGTCAGACAGGGAGCAAAAGCATTCCTGGTTAAACCTTTTAACTCCGCTTTTTTTACGTCTGTTTTAAAACCCATCCTGGCTTACCGGGAGGAATTTCATACCTGTCCTCATTATAAACAATAAAAGCGGGGTTCATTATTTGTCTGTCAGCGTCCTGTGAACTGCTGTCCGCCATCCCTGATACAGGTTCCCGGCAGCGGTTTTCGGCATGCGCGGCCTGAACACCCTTTCCCGGCTCCAGCATTTTTTTATTTCGCAGGAATTTTTCCAGTAACCGGCAGCCAGACCGGCCAGGTAAGCTGCTCCCAGCGAAGTTGTTTCAATGATCCTGGGCCGGATAACGCTGATGCCAAGGATATCAGCCTGGAACTGGCAGAGGAAATTATTCGCCGCAGCTCCGCCGTCGATCTTTAAGTCTTTTATCTTCAGGCCCGAGTCCTTTTCCATGGCCAGCAGCACGTCTTTGGTCTGATAACACATGGCTTCGAGGCCGGCACGTACAAAATGGTTTCTGTTCGTACCGCGTGTGATGCCCGAGATGCATCCCCGTGCTCCCGGGTTCCAGTACGGCGCGCCCAGTCCCACTAAAGCCGGGACAAAATAAACACCTCCGTTATCCGGAACAGAGAGAGCCATCTTCTCCGACAGGGCCGCGGAATCGAGTATCTTCAACTGGTCCCTGAGCCACTGAATGGCGGCGCCGGCGATAAAAATAGAGCCTTCCAGGACATAAGCAGGTTTGCCTGAACCGTCACAGCCCAGTGTTGTAATAAGCCCGTACCGGGAGACCGGGCATTTTTTTCCCGTGTTCATCAGGATGAAGGCGCCGGTACCGTAGGTGTTCTTCATGGTACCCGGTTCAAAGCATGTCTGGCCGAACAGGGCGGCCTGCTGGTCGCCGGCTATGCCGGTAATGGGAATGCCGGCACTGAGCCTGCCTGTTCCGGCTGTATGGCCGAAAAGCCCTGAGGAGGCTTTAACTTCCGGCAGGAGGGAAGAAGGAATCCCCAGTTTTTTCAGGATATCCCTGTCCCATTCCAGGGATTTTATGTTGAACAGCATGGTGCGCGACGCGTTGGTATAATCCGTGGCATGGGATTTTCCGTTAGTCAGTTTCCAGAGGACCCATGAGTCTGTGGTGCCGAAAAGGACCTTGCCTTTTTTTGCTTTCTCGCGGCTCCCCGGGATATTTTTCAGTATCCATTCGATCTTGGTGGCTGAAAAATAAGCGTCCAGGGGAAGTCCTGTCCTTTTCCGGATGAAATCCGTCATGCCTTTTATCTTTTTTAATTCCTCGCACCGGCCCGCTGTCCGGCGGCACTGCCAGACAATGGCCGGGCAGAGAGGTTTTCCCGTTTCCTTGTCCCACAATATTGTTGTTTCCCTCTGGTTGGTAATACCGATAGCTGCCAGGGAGGAGGAAGGAATGGTTCTCAGGACCTTCTGGATGGAGGAACGGACACTGGCCCATATCTCTTCCGGATCATGTTCCACCCAGCCCGGTCTGGGAAAATACTGCGGAAATTCCTCGTAAGCGCTGGTTATTTTTTTACCGTTCCTGTCATAGATGATGGCCCGGCTTCCGGTAGTCCCCTGGTCAATGGCCAGAACGTATTTCATGGATGTCCCTCCTGAATTAAAGTGAATGAACGCCTTTTCCCCGTACCGGCCGGCACCATCATTTATATTCATCCAGTGCCTTGATGAGCCGGGCGTCGTCCGGGGTGTTCCGCAGACCTTCTTTCCAGGTCCGGAGAGCCTGTTCCCTGTTGTTCAGCATGAGATAACACCCGCCAAGATTATAGTACGCTGTTGAATGGTCTTTTTTCAGCCGGATGGCCTGCGAATAATATGTAACGGCTTCCTGATATTTCTGCATATTGAAGAAACAGTCACCCGCGCTTGTCAGGAGAAGATGATCATCCGCGTCATCGGACAGCAGTTCCCTGTATATCCTGACAGCCTGAAGGTAATCACCTGATCCGTAGTACGTCTCTGCCTTTTGATACAGGCTTATTTTCTTCTGCCGGGCGGCGCGGAGCAGTTCATTTATCTTGTTCCTTAAAGTCCCGGCCAGGCTGCTCTGCGGCTGAAGAGAAGCAGCTATCCGGTAGAACCGGACAGCACTCTTCCACCGCCTGGCCTGCAGTTCCAGATTTCCCAGGAACGCGAAAGGCTGTATGTTATTTATCATCAGGCCGGTTACCTGGTTCAGATAAATGATGAAGGTGATAAGATCACGGGCCTGGTCCGGTGTAAGGCCGGAAATCTGTTCCATCATGGGAATGAGAAGGGACTGGAACGCGTATCTTGTCTGCTGGTCCAGGGGAGGCAGGCTGGAGCGGAATGTATTGGTCCCGGTCCGGTCGAGCCAGGCGAGGAACCGGCTATGATCTTTCTTTATATTGGAGAATTCCGGAATACCATTCAGGAGAGGTCCTTTCCGGACCGGCGAGTAAAGGATACCTGAAGGGAACAGTTCTATTTTAAGATCAGCGATTTCCTTGATGTCCCGCGTCGAGAAAAAGACATCCCTGCCGGGATTCCCTTCCATGATGCTTTTTATGAACAAAGTCCGTATATCGGTTTTCCTGTAACAGCCTTTCAGCTGTTTCAGGCCGATCCTCAGGCCGGGATCATTATGCTGCAGCTGGTCCCAGTACCACGGTTCTGAAAGAAGGACAAGGTTGATGAGGATCAGGTCCTTCCTTTTTTCCCGGATATGGTACAGTTCCCAAAGAGGGAACGTCTCGTTATCCTTTAACGTGAACAGGAGAGATTGGTACGGCGCGTTCCTGATCAGGTTCATAGCGTAATCATGGGCGTATAAATATTCTTTTTTATTCTGGCCGGGATAGTTCAGGAGAAGGGCCAGGAGCCCCAGGATGGGAAAAATAAAACGCGCGGCCAGAGGGATCTTTTTTATCAATTCATGCAGGCCGGACAGGAGAACGACATAGAACGGCATCCAGGCCGGCAGGAAGAAGACTTTCAGCGTGAAAAGTTTTTCAGCAGGCGTGGGAGAGACCAGGATGATGAAAAAAGAATAAAAGAAGAAAAGCGCGGAGAAAAGGATCCGGTAGAAACCGGAGAAAGACCGGGATCCCTGCCAGACCAGATACAGGACCAGGGCAAGACCGGCCAGCATGAGAGGCTCCGTGAGGTCCAGGATCGCCTTTACCCCCGGGATGAGTTCATAGAACGGATTGATGGACAGGAGCGAAGGGGCCATGTCCTGTAAAGGCTGCAGCGCGGGCAGAGATGCGCTGTACTGATTCCTCGACAGGACGGCAAAGAAATTTTTCAGAAGCACGGGATTCCCCCAGTTGATCAGGGAAGGAGCAGATGCCCTGATGGGGAGATAGAGATAAACCGAAGCTCCCAGGAGAAAGAGAAAGAGGTATTTGAAATACCGGGCAATTCCGGTCTGTTTCCAGAGTTTGTTACGGATAAAAAAAAGAGCATAGACCA
>JAQTRT010000183.1 GCA_028711675.1 bacterium
TTATGCCACGGCCAATTATACAGAAATTTACAATAATACTATTTACAGTAATGCTGGTTCAGGTATCTATGGTAATGCTCTTGCTTATGTTTATAACAATGTCATTCTATCTAATAAGCCTTATGGTATTAATGGAACAGCAGGGACTTTTTATGTGGGATATAACACTTTTTATGGTAATCAAACCGCTCCTTACAATGATAATGGATTTGTTAGTCTCCGTCCTGGTAACATTTTTGGACAAGACCCGATGATTGACACAACTTCATCATTTACAATCACCTCATCCAATAGTTGTGCTATTGACAGAGCATCTATCATTACCAATGTATCAGATACTTATCGTGGTTTTGCCCCGGACATGGGCTGGAAGGAATCGAGTTTCTCCAATGCATTAATTTATTCTGCCTGGGTTTTACCGCCTAGGGATGTATGGACACGGACAATCGGGGACGCCTTATTGCAGGCAACCAATAATTGTATTATTCAATGTTATTCAACCTATGGACCATTTTACGAACCTGTCACGATCTCAGGATTTACCAATCTTGTTGTCCGTTCCTATGACTGGACTAACAGTCAGGATAATACAAATACGATTATAATAGCACAAGGAGCTGATCATGCTGTGATGATAACAAATTCCAGGAATGTGACAATCCGGGGATTCAGCATAAAAGGAGCAAATAATAACGGTGTTTATGTTTTCAATTCACAGCAGTGTAAAATAGTTAACAATCAAATCTTCAGTAACGCTCATTATGGCGTGAATATCAATAATACTTATTCCAATGAAATAAGACAAAACCAGATACACGATAATTATAGCGCTGCTGATGACAGTGACATATATATCCAGGGCGAATCAGGCGACCGCAATCTGATACTGTCCAACAATATCTTTAATAGAAGTTCTGCTTTATCGCGAAAATTCGGCATATATATCAATACGGGCGATCTGAACACTGTTTCAGCAAATAACGTCCATGCGTATCTAAACACTGATGACAGAGGTGTTTTTCTTAATAATTATGCGATGAGTAATAACATCATAAATAACCGGATTTATTCCAATTATGACGGTATTTTTGTTTATAATTATTCCCACTATAACAGTATTTTAACCAACGAAAACCATGATAATTCCAGATATGGGATTTACTTATACTGGTATGTTTATTATACGAAGATTTACAGAAACCGCATTTATAATAATATGAACAATATCGGGATTTGTCTCTACGATTATGCTCATTATACAGAAATTATCAATAATGTAATTTTTAAAAATAACAATGGCATCTATGGTCATGATTCCCTGGGATACATATATAATAATATTATAATATCTAATTATAATTATGGAGTTAACCGTAATAACAATACCCTGAATGTCGGGTATAATGTTTTTTATGGCAATGAATTTGGACCTTATTACAATTTAACCGGACAAGCAGGCAACATCACGGCAATTGACCCGCTCATTGACACAATCACCTCGTTTACCATTATTTCTCCGGTAAGCATCGCGATTGACAATGCCACGAATTATTACTCTGAGTCCTTTAACGGTAACGGCCTTGACATGGGCTGGAAAGAATCGGGTTTTACCCAGGCACGTCCGACCAATTATGTCCATGTCTGGCCAATTGATAAATGGACAAACACGATTATGAATGCCCTGTCCATTGCCGGGAACAACAGTATCGTCGAATGTCTGCCCAAACCCGTGGGCTTCTTTGAGTCCGTCCGTATTACCGGTAAAACCAACCTCATCCTCCGAAGTATTTCATGGACAAATAGCAGGGATAATGATTCAACGATTATTTATCCTTTTGGATACACCAGAGGAGTTATCATTACAAATTCCAAAAATATCACTGTCCAGGGATTTACCATCAAGAACGCCTCTCAGGCAGGGATATATATTGATCAGGCCATATCCAATAAAATCCTCAATAACAAAATAAAAGATAATAATTATGGAATACGCCTCATTTCAAATTTGAATGGCCATAATTATATCGCCAGCAATGAAATATTCAAAGAATCAGGATCTGCTCAACTATATGGAATTTACATTACAGATAATGATCGTAATACAATATACTCCAATAAAATTCATAACAACTGGAATTATGGAGTTTATATTGATAATGGAAATGCGGAAAGGAATGTAATAAAAGCTAATGATATCTATAATAATTCAATCTCTGATGATCAAGAATATGGCATTTATTTATTCGGGAATAGAGACAACCTGGTTATTTCCAATTCTATCCATCATGGTAACTATGGTATCGTGGTAGACAGCGGTAATACACATCAAATTTACAGGAATATGATCCACCACTTTGTTAATGACGGCATTTATTTTAATAATACGGTCTCTCAAAGTAATTTTATTGTTAAAAATGAAATTTATTCAAATAATGGTTTCGGGTTAAATGTAAACTCCGCATCAGCGCATTATATGAATATACTTACCAATCAGATATATGGCAATTATCGCGGAATGTATCTGTACGGGAGTGATAATGTCAATATTAACAGGAACCTGTTTCATGATAATTTACGCACAGGCGCAAATAACATGGGAATATATCTGAGAAATACCTCAACCAACATAAGAGTAATAAATAATACATTCTATAATAATAACTGCGGATTATACATCGTTGAATCATCCCGCTGCCAAATAACGAACAATATTTTTCTGTCTCACGCGGGCGCCGGCAGTTATAACGGATGCGCCCTTTATGGGACATCATCCGGTCCCTGTTATTATGATTATAATGTATTCTGGAATAATAGTCGTGACACAAATTCATCAACCATTTTTTTTGCAGGACCTTCCAATTACCATACCCCGCCTGTCATTGATACTGTCTCCACCTTTGACATTTTGTCTCCTACCAGTATCTGCGTTGACCACGCGAAAATCATTTCCGGTGTTTCCGGGACCTGGAGCGAGAACGGTCCTGATATTGGCTGGCACGAATCAGGATTCGCTTTTACCTCTTTCACGAATGTAGTCCACATCTGGCCGGCTGATGTTTGGACTAACAGCATTACCAATGCGCTGAAGAGCGCCTATGCGACAAACAATTCCATCATTGAATGCCATCCTGAAGCAGGTTCCTTCTTTGAGACAGTCCGGATATCAGGTCTGACTAATGTGATCCTGCGAAGTTATGACTGGACAAACTCACGGGACAATACCACCACGGTTATTGATTCACTTTATTTTTCACGGGCTGTTACTATCACCAATTCAAAAAATATTACCATCATAGGGTTCACTGTTAAAAACGCCGCCGACGGGATTTACATTACTGATTCCATATCCAATCAAATACTGAATAACCGCATTATGGATAATTCCAGGTCAGGAGTTTTAATCACTTCTAATAATACATGTTATAACACAATCTCGTCCAACAGTATTTTTAATGAATTTGGCGTTCAACAGGACCATGGCATCCGTATGCTGAGAAGCAGTTTTAATCTGATTTTTACCAACCGGATTTATAATAATACTACCAATGGCATTTATATGACAGGCACATGCCGGAGCAACATAATAAAACAGAATAATATCTGTAATCTGAACACATGGAACCAGGACCAGGGTATCAGGATTAATGACGGGGTGCATAATATGATTTATAATAACCATATTTTCCGTCATCAGCTTTTTGGTATTTATTTAACAGGCGCGTCCAGCACCAATGGGATAATCAAAAATACGGTTTGGTCCAATAATGCCAATGAAGGGATATATCTGACAGGCGGTAATGTGCGGTATAATATTATCATGTCCAATGAGGTCCATAGGATGATCCAATATGACGGTATCTGTATTGATTCCGGTACGTACAGTACATACAATATTATTAAACGGAATTTAATCCATCATAATAACCGGTATGGTATTTATCTGTATCAGGCAAATGATAATGATGTCGTTAACAATACTGTTTACAGCAATCATGGCTATGCAATATATGGCAATCAGTCAACTTTTAATGTCCTTAATAACATCATTCTTTCCAACGGGGGATACGGAATTGTCCGTGCAACTTCCGGAACAGTATCCGTGGGATATAACAGCCTTTATGGACATTCTTCGGGAGCATGGAGCGCTGTTAATATATTACCGGGTAATATTACCAATACCAGTCCCATGATCGATACCACCACTTCCTTTATAATTACTTCCCCACTCTCTTCGGCTATTGATACGGCTACTAATGTCTTTAATGAATCTTTTCAAGGAAATGGCCTGGACATGGGCTGGAAGGAATCCGGATTTACAGCCAATTACGTCCAGGTTATTCCCCGTGGAATATGGCGGGCTAACATTAATGATGCTCTATTGCAAACAACTAACAATTGTATTGTCCAATGTGAACGAAAACCAGGGGGATATGCTGAATCAGTGAAAATCCGTAATTTGACCAATGTCATTCTGCGTACTTTTGACTGGACCAATAACAAAGACAATTCCTCCACGTTCGTCAACGGAGTTACAAAGGACAAAGCTATTAGTATTGAGGACTCAAAAGTTATTACTATCCTGGGATTTAGTATTATCAATGCGGATAAAGGTATTTATGTTACCAATTCCTATTCAAACCAGATCCGCCATAACCGGATATATAATAACCAAACGTATGGTATTTTAATAGTCTCAGAGATAGCCGATTATAATGTCATTACTTCCAATAGAATATATAATCCGGGTACAGCTTATCAGGATTATGGTATCTGGATCAATGATGGGGATTACAATACTGTCTATTCCAACCAGATTTATAATCAGGATTCCCATGGCATCAGATTAAATAGCACAGGTGGTATTCCGCGAAACAACAGAATTGTGAATAATTCTATTTATGATATCAGCGGTAGTGTTCAAAATTACGGTATTATCCTGCGCGCCGGTCAAGTCAACAGTATAACTTCCAATTATATTTATAACAATATATCTGACGGAGTCTATCTTGATAATTCAGGAGCAACCGGGTCATTCAGCAATTGTATCAACAACAATTATATTAATGATAATGGACGATATGGCGTTTATTTATTCAGTGATAATGAAGACTATAACCATATTGAAGCAAACCATATTTACAACCGGAACAACCTGCTCTGGAGGCAGGACGCGGGTATCTATAATGACAGCGGAGACCAGAATATAATCCGTTCCAATTATATCTGCCGTCATGATAATTATGGCATTGATTTAAGGAATAGCGCAAGAAGCAATCTTATATTAAATAACCGGATTTGCTCTAATCATAATTCTTACGGCATCCTTATCTACGGTACGGGAGCCCATTATAACCGGATTATGACCAATATAATTCATGATAACCCCGATAACGGCGTTTACATAAATGGGGGTGATTTTAATATAACTTCCCGGAATCTGATTTACAGGAACATGAGTGACGCTATCAGGATCCATAATACTCTCAATGATTCATTCAGCAACCAGGTTATCAATAATACCCTTTATAAGAATGCCGGGAACGGAATCTACGGCAGTGTGAATTGCAATTTTAATGCCGTTAATAATATTATTTTTTCCAACACAGGATATGGAGTCAGACAGGATGCCGGGACCAGGACAAGTAAAATTAAATATAACATTATTTACGGTAATACATCGGGGGTATCCAACGGAGGCGGTATTGTCTATCAATACGGCAATATTACCTGTGCCGACCCCCTGCGCCAGCCCGATATTCCCTGCAATATTTCCAGCGCTGCCAGTCCTGCTGTTGATAATGCCACTAATATCCCCGGCACTTCCGATGTTTATAATGGGGCCAGGCCGGATATGGGCTGGATGGAATCAGGTTTTACTAATCCCGCTTTCCTGGGCCCATTCTATGTGGATGATGATTCCGGTAATGATTTAAATGAAGGGTCTTTTATCAGGCCGTTCCGGACGATTCAGAGAGCAGTCCATGCCATGACTCCGGGAGTCATATATCCCCGGACATATATATTCCCCGGGCTTTATAAGGAACATATCGTTATTTCATCCAACATCAGTACAAATATACTGATTACCGGATTATCAAATACAATGCCCGTTCTTAATGGTTCCCTGGTTACCAATTATGCCTTTCAGATAACCAATGCCAGCCGCATCACAATCCGGAACCTGGAGATAAAAAATTTTGCCGGAAGCGGTATTGTTATCCAGGGCATCTCCACCAATATTACCCTTGCCAGCAACACGGTCTGTTCCAATAACCTGAACGGTGTTTTCATTGATTCCGCTTTAATTCATAACAATTATCTAAAATATAATCAAATAGGGGGGTTCAACCAGGATAACGGAATCCGGGTTCATGATGCATATAATAATTATATCCTGGCCAATAATATTTTTAATAACCAGCTGAATGGAATTAATCTGTCAGGGAACGCGTCTTTAAATGATATCCGGAATAATAATATCTTTGCTAATAACAGCAATGGTATAGCCGTTAATTCGGAAGGTGCGGACAACAACATTATTATTTCCAACAGGATACACGGCCCCCGGCAGGCAGCAGGTATCTATATCGCTGATGCGGATAATACTGTTATCAGGAAAAATGACTGTAATCATCAAAATTACGGGATATACCTGGCCTTATCAGCAACGAATAATTATATCACTTTAAACAATATTTGTTCGAATAATAATGATGGCAT
>JAQTRT010000184.1:0-1374 GCA_028711675.1 bacterium
CTGCCATAAAGTAAATCTCGATGATCTTTGGAAGTTCTTTTTTGAGACCGGATTCGTATACCCCCATAAATACGCCAGTATCCATGAAAATAAAAAAAAATTTAAAAAAACGTACAACAAACTTTATATGCAGAATCCCCATATCGCGAGGCATTTTATCCATCAGGACAAGGGCATCATCGGAGCTCATTTTTCCATGATCCGTTTCTATGAAAACACATGGCTCATCCATCATCATGCTGCCATCCGGTCCAACGATAATATCGCAGGTCTGGTAGTCCTGGACCAGGTCGTAAATTACATCAACGACTTCCATCATTTATATTCCACACACATGAATTTCATTATCAGTTATTTTAGACCCGATAATAAATTCCCAAGCCGGGTTTTCGGTAAAAGCGCAAGAGAGCTGAAAAATCCCAAAGCTTGTTCGATCGACTCCTTTGCTTATTTCCATTTTTCCCGCAACGATCAGAACTTTAATCCCGCAGAAAAAAATAACCTTGTCAAGACCAGACCGGAGGACCTCATTGAGCTGAAAAATTTTTATGAGCATGATTCCGGAGGTCTTATGCTGGATGCTTTGGACCTGACACCGGAATTAATCAACAGCAGCGTCATTAATAAAGAGTACAGTAAACTGCGGTTAAAAAGAGAACGGCATCTTTTTTCCTTAAAAAAGGACGGCCATTTAAAAGCTATTTTTATCGTGAATATATCTGATTTCGGCCTGAATATGTCCAATCTCACCAACTGCATCCATGTTATCTTTTTATCCGAAAACCTTCCACGAAATATTCTCTATACAAGCTTATCCGGTTTATCCAAATATTATAAACAAGATCAGATACCTGTGCTCCTTTATCCCATGAACTATGCGGAAACACAGGAGATCCCTTATGAAAGGACATATAATCTGTGGATATTGAACATGCAATATACTGATCAATATTTTAAATATGCTAATGTTATCGGCTTATTGAATTCTCCTCAAGACAGAGGGGTCATTCCGTGATCATTTAAGAAAAATTTATGCAAAAACAGGATTTTGATAACAAACCGTTGTACAGCAGTCGGATAATCAACACCTTCATTAAACTGATAAAACGTAAATATAACTTTATTAATATCAATGAACTCTTAACTTATTCCAAAATGGAACCATATCAGATTGAAGATGAAGGTCATTGGTTCAGCCAACAGCAAATCGATCTTTTTTACGAAAAAGTTACCCAACTGACCGGAAACAAGAACCTTGCCAGGGAAGCAGGACGGTATTCTGTATCCCCTGAAGCAGTAGGAGTTATGCGGTCCTATATCCTTGGACTTGTTGGTCCCACAAAAGCTTTCGAGATCATCGGAAAAGCCGCATCT
>JAQTRT010000184.1:1384-6719 GCA_028711675.1 bacterium
TCTAATTTCTCTAAATCACTGACCTGCGACTCAAAGAAAATCGGGGCCAATAAATTCGAAATCACGGTAACACCCATCGAAGGAGCACAGGAAAAATCTTTCCAATGCGAGAACCGAATCGGTTATTTCGAAGCTATCGCCATGCTGTTCAATAATAAACTGCCTAAGATCGAGCATCCGGAATGTATCTTTAAAGGCGGGCGGGTCTGCCGTTATATCGTTTCATGGAAAAAAAGTTATTCTGACCTTTGGAAAAAGATCACCAATTACATCATCATATTATCCTTGCTCACCTTTATCGGTTCATTCTTTCTATCGCCTGTTTTCAGCATCAACACCGTCCTGCCACTTTCCATTCTCGTCATATTACTGTTGAACACTTATCACGGAAGTCTGGAAAAACAGGAATTAAACAATGCCATTAATAACCTCAGGGACTCTTCAGACAAATTAATCGAACAAATTAATTTAAATTATAACCACGCTCTCATGATCAACGAGATCGGCCTGGCCTTGAACAAACAGATGGATATGGACGGTATTTTTCACAAAATCATGCATATTCTGCAAAAAAGGTTTGACTATGACCGCGGGATCATTTACATGCCCAATCCGGAAAAAACCCGCCTTATCTTCCGCGATGCTTACGGATACACCGATGAACAATATAAGGTATTAAGGAATTCCAGCTTCCATCTGGACCGGACGGAAAGCAAAGGAGTTTTTGTAGTAAGCTTCAAGGAACAAAGGCCGTTCCTCATCAACGACATCAATCAGATCCAGGATTCTCTTTCAGTTCACAGCCTTGAATTCGCGAAAAAGATGGGGAGCAAGTCCTTCATCTGCTGCCCCATCATCTATGAAGATGAATCCCTGGGCATCATTGCCGTGGATAATATCCATACGAAAAAGCCTCTTCTCCAGAGCGATATCAATTTATTGATGGGCATTGCGCCGGAGATCGGCATCAGCATCCATAATATCCGGCTCCTGGAGGAAAAGGAACGCCAGTTCCAGTCCCTGCTCCATGTCCTGGCCGCCAGCATCGACGCGAGAGACCCGCTCACGGCCGGCCACAGCGAAAAAGTGACGGAATACGCCCTGGGGATCTGCCATGAACTCGGGATGCCCAAGCAGTTCTGCGAGATCATCCGCATTGCGTCCCTGCTCCATGATTACGGAAAGATCGGGATCAAGGATTCCATCCTGAAGAAACCGGGCCGTTTAAACCTGAAGGAGTACGAGGAGATCAAGACCCATGCCGAAAAGACAAAGACCATTCTGGAGCAGATGAACTTTGAAGGGATCTATAAGCCTATTCCCGAGATCGCGGCCAGCCACCATGAAAAGATCGACGGAAGCGGATATCCCATGGGTTTGAAAGGCGATGATATACCTCTTGGCGCCAAGATCATTGCCGTGGCCGATTTCTTTGAAGCCATCACGTCCAAACGGCTTTACCGCGACGCCCTTCCTCTTGAACTTGCTTTTCAGCTCCTGAAAGAGGAAAGCAGTATCCATTTTGATAAAAAAGTCGTTGAAGCATTCCTGAGTTATTATGAAAAAAGCCACGGCAGAAAGATCAACGGTATTTTAAAAGCCAGCTGACACTCTCCCCGGGCCCGGGCAGTCCGTTTATTCTTCCGGCTTCTGCCCCCGGCAGGAGATGATGGGAGTGTAAGTGAAACGCGCGGGATCGGAGAAAAACTGGTCGAACTCTTCATTGAATTCCTTGTAGCCGCCTTTATACTCCTGGAACGGATATCTGACCCTTCCCGGCGCTATCTGTATCTTTCGTTTCCAGTTTATCCAGTCCGTATCCTTTATTTCCCCGTAAATAAGGTGATGGGCCGTGACAAAGACATCGATCTTTTCATATCCCAGCCGGTACAGGTAGGAGTAAAGTTTCCGGCCCGCGTACGGATCGAAATCAGCTTTACTTTCAAGGAACTTCATAAGGCTGAAAAGCGTCTTTTCCAGCCTGCGGGAAAGCCCGTAATGGCTCAGGCAGTTATGGTCCAGGTCGATGAGGCAGATAACGCCGCCCGGCTTCAGTATCTTCGATATGTTCCGGACGATCGCCAGGCTTTCGGAACAATAATACTCAAGGACGAACCGGATCCAGATAAAATCAAACTTTCCCAGGTCATCCAGGTGGTCCAGTATGTTCCTTATCCTGAACTGTATCCCTTTATTGCTGTAATGCTTCCGGGCATACCGGATCCTGTTATCGGAAAAATCGACACCCACGACCGTGCCGCGCGGTTCCACCAGTTTATGAAGGATGGATGAGGTTTTTCCGGGCCCGCAGCACACGTCAAGGACCCTCATCCCCGGTTTAATTCCGGCCCAAAGCGCTTGTTTTCTCACGGACTTACTGTCTGTTTTGATATCCAGGCGGAGAGCTTCTTCATCGCTCTCCATGAGATATTTTATATTTTTCAGATTATTCATGTTGCAGAAAAGCTTACTCCTTTCCTTTGATATATCGATGATCCAAAAAAAACCATGAGCCGGGGAACAGATTCCCGGGGCCGGCGACCTTTCCTGGAACGCCTGAAAAGCCTTCTTTTTAGTTTAGAAATATTTTTTTTCATCCGAAAATAAAATATAGTATCAAGGATAATACGGGAGGAACTTATAATGGAACAAAACGTGATCCCCACCATCCTGCAGGCCATGGAAAAAAAGGACCAGGTGACCTTGATGCATCTATCAAAAGTACAGCAATTCATCAATCTCATGATACCCAAACTCACGGAGAAGAACATCATCTCGGAAGAGGACATCGCGGACCTGTGGACAAGTGCTATCCTGCATGACGTGGGGAAGATATTCATCGTGGACGATCTCCTGAAAGAAAACAAGCCCCTGGACCAGAGCCAGATGAAGAATATCCGCGAACATTCCATGAAAGGGTATAATTTCCTGAGACTGCAGAACATTTCCCACAAGATACTCTCTGCGGTGAAATACCATCATGAACGCTGGGACGGAAAGACCTCAGGCCAATATCCGGGATACCCGGAAGGCCTGCGCGGTTTCGACATTCCCCTCTATGCGCGGATCATCCAGATAGCGGATTCATTTGACGCCATGGTCGCTTACCGGCCTTATAAAGGCAAGAAATCAATCTGGTGCGCCCTGAAGGAGATCAGGGAATACAGCGGGACCCAGTTCGATCCTTACATTTCCCAGCTCTTCATCGATTCCATCTCAAGCTGCGGGCTCAGCCTAATGTAACTGTCCTATGGAGCAGAGGGGACTTGAACCCCCGACCCCCACGTTGCGAACGTGATGCTCTCCCAACTGAGCTACTGCCCCTCTCTGTCAAAGGCAATAAAGGTAAAAACATTGTTGCCGACGGTTTTTCTTCCATAACCTTTAAAACCTTTCCTGCCTTTAAAGCCTTTCTTTCATTTCTTGTCCGTGCCTTTCTTTTTCTGCTGGTCAGGAGACTGATTCCCTCCCCAGCTGAAAAACGGATTATTCTTTAAAGCCAGAGATAAATCATTTATATTCTTCGTTGTCTGCTGCAGGTTCTTGATCATATCAGTGATGACGTCCTTGTTATCACCGTAGGTTGATGCAAAAGCCGAGGAAAACTTTTCCATGTTCCGTAATGTTTTCATCAATCCTCCGTCCGGGTCTGAAAGCTGGGCTGTCAGGAGCTGTACGTTCTGGACAATGAGGTCCGTAGGCGTGGCAGCCTGCTGGGAGAGCTGGGCTTTAAGCAGTTCTCTCCCTTTTTCCGAATCGATAGAGTACAACGGGGAATTATTCACGGCCATGACAGCTTCTTTGGTTCCCTCGGTTATCTCGAGGATCTTTTCCCCGATCAGGGGAGCGTTCACCTTGATGATGGAATCCGTTTTAATCCGGTTGGCATACTCCCTCAGGATGGTGAACTGGACCATGATCTTATTCTCTTCGTTCAGTTCCATGCTTTTCACGGAGCCGATCTTCAGTCCTTTGAACTTGATGGGCATTCCTTCTGTCAGATTATCCGCGGAATTAAAAACCGTGGAATAATGATTCTTCTTCACGAAAAGCTTCTGCCCTTTGGCGATAAAAATGATCGAAGCGATTAAAATAATACCGGCCGCGACGATGAATATCCCTATCATTTTCTCTACTGTTTTAAATTTATACGCCATGATATCTGCCTCCTATTTGAAAAACCAATAATCCGGTCACGAGATCAAACTTTTTATATATTCGTCACTGGTATTCAGGATCTCATCAAGTGTTCCTGTCCGGTAAACGGTCCTGTCTTTCAGAACAATGACGTGTGTGACAAAATCCTTGAATTCGTCAAACTCATGGCTCACCACAATGGACGTGATATTCTTTTTCAGAGTATCTCTGATGATGTTCCTGATCATGCTCCGCGAAGGCTTGTCCAGATTGGCAAGCGGTTCATCATAAAAAATAGTCTCGGGGTTCACGAGAATAGCCCTCAGCGTGGCCAGGATCCTTCTCTGCCCGAGGCTGATGAAAGCCGGCAGTAAGTCCTTCACATTGAGGAGCCCTACTTTATCGAGCAGGTCATAAATAATGACCCTGATCTCTTCTTCCGTATTCATCTGGTTATACCGTAAAGGCAGAGCCAGGTTGTCGAAAACCCTGATGTTGCTGATAAGGGCTGCATCCTGGAAAACGAACGATGTCCTCCTGTGGATGGCCATCAGTTCTTTCTTGGGTATCTTCCTCAGGTTGACGCTGTCATAAAAGACGTCCCCTTCCTCGATCAGGAACAGGCCGGCCATTACTTTCAGGAGCGTGCTTTTACCCTCGCCCCGCGGGCCCAGGATCACCACAAACTCGTTCCTGTTGATGGTAAAATTAATATCTTTCAGGATATACTCTTCCTGATATTTAAAGTTCAAATGAGATGTCTGGATTAAACTGTTTTCCATAATGTTACAGATAAAAAAGGGCCGTTATGATGCCGTCGATGATAAAGATATAGATAAGGGAACTTACTACGGCCCGGGTAACGGCCTGCGGTACTTCAGTCGAGGAGAGGTTGATCTTGAACCCGTAATAGATCGAGACCGTGGAGATGACAGCTCCGAACAGGATGCTCTTCAGAAGGGCCAGCAGGACATCCGTCATCTGGATACTCGACCAGAGGATCTCGAAAAAACGGCTGAACTGGATGTTGATAAAGAGGCTGCCCACCAGAAAGCCGCCGAGGATGCCTACTGCGCTGAAATAAACTGTAAGGCATGTCATGGCGATCATCCCGCCCGCGATCCTGGGGAATACGATATATTTTAAAGGATCGATGCCCATGGATTCAATGGCTTCGATCTCGTGCGATACGGTCATG
>JAQTRT010000185.1 GCA_028711675.1 bacterium
AACCGCCAGTATGTCCAGGACCTGGGGGATTCCATCAGGCAGATCAAGGACAAGATAAAGAACTGCAGCCTGTGCGGTAATTATACGGAAGAGGAACTGTGCGATATCTGCAGGGACGAGAACAGGGACAAGACCCGCATCTGCGTCGTGGAAGAACCAAGGGACCTTATAGCCCTGGAGAACCTTAAGATATACAAAGGCCGGTATCATATCCTGTTCGGCGTCATCTCCCCCATCAACGGAGTGGGGCCCGATGACCTGAGCATCAAGCCCCTTCTCCAGAGGATCCAGGATTCCAAAGAAAAGATCGAAGAGGTGATCATTGCCACCAATCCCACGCCGGAGGGAGATACAACTGCCTTTTATCTGGCCAAACTGCTGAAGAGCTTCCGGGTGAACATCACCCGCCTGGCGTACGGAATACCCGTAGGAGCCCATATCGATTACACGGATTCCATTACACTGGCGCGTTCCTTCCTGAACAGGAAAATACTCGAATAAAACATTTGACTTTTTAATTTTTATAAATTTATTATATGAAAGATATATTTTCAAAGATTGATAAAAATTCCCTGATCCAGACCTTTATACGGCTGGTGAGGATCGAAAGCCCGTCCTACGGTGAAAAAAGGATGATCGGCCACGTTATCAAGGCCTTAAAAAAGCAGAAATTAAAGGCCGGTCTCCAGAGAAACGAAGGGTCCGGGAACATCGTAGCGTGCCTCAAAGGCCAAAAGAAAAGGCCGCCCTTGTTCTTTAACGCCCATCTGGATACCGTGGAACCGTGCAGGAATGTCAAGCCTGTCATCACGGACAAGCTCATCAGGTCGGACGGGAGTACGATACTGGGGGCGGATGATAAATCCGCTTTAGCCATTTTTTTAGAAGGGATCAGGTACATCCGAAAGTATAAGATTCTCTGTCCGGATATATATTTTATCCTGACCTATGCAGAAGAGCAGGGTCTTGTAGGCGCGAAGAACCTGGATTTCCGTTCCATCAGGCCGAAATACGGTTTTAGTTTCGATTCAGGAGGCAGTATAGGCAGGGTGATCCTGGCCGCTCCCACCCATTATCAGTATAAGATCATGGTCCGGGGAAAGGCAGCCCATGCCGGCATTGAACCGGAGAAGGGGATAAGCGCCATCAAGATCGCTTCCGAGCTGGTCCGTGAGATCAGGACAGGCCGGATCGACGGCGAAACAACGGCCAATATCGGCCGTTTCAACGGAGGGATAGCGACCAATATCGTTCCGGAGAACGTGGTGATGGAAGGGGAGGTCAGGAGCAGGGACCGGCAAAAGACCAGCCGGTATATCAGGGACCTGAGAAAACTGGTGTCACGGATAAGTGCAAAGTTCAAGGTCAGGATCCATTTTCAGCTGACCCATGCTTACGATCAATATCAGTTCCGGGAGGATTCCTTCCTGGTACGGAAATTCAGCCAGTCCTGCGTTTCCATCGGCCTGAAACCGGTCTTTGAAAGGAGCAACGGAGGGAGCGATGCCAATATCCTGAACCAGAACGGGTTCCAGTGCCTGAACTGCAGCGTGGGCATGTCCGATGTCCATTCGACCGGCGAATACATCCGGATCAAGGACCTGGTGCTGGGACTGAAACTGTTCCTGAGCTTAATTATCAACTGGTGAGAAAAACTATGAAAAAAACAATCCTGTTGTTCTGTTCCGTCCTCCTGTTCACTTCCCTTAAGGCCGAAACATCCTTTGAGTATTTTCAGAAAGGGGAAGACCTCATGGCTGAACGGAATTATGAGGACGCCCTATTTTATTATAAAAAGTCCCTTGAAAAGAATCCGTATTTTTCCAAAGCTTTGCTGAAGGCAGCCCGGATCAGCCTGGAAATGGATAATTTCAGCGAAGCCGCCCTTTACCTTAATAAGTTCCTGAAAGTCTCTCCCAAGGACATAGAAGGGATCAACCTGCTTGGCTCCCTTTTCCTGAAGCAGGATAAACTGAACCAGGCGCTCCCGTATTTCAATAAAGCCAGGAGCATCGAGCCATTGAACTATGATGCCCTGAACGGTCTGGCCAATATAGCCATCAAACAAAAGAATTACGGTCTGGCCGAAAGCTATCTGAGCCAGCTGCTGAAGATCGACGGGAAGAAAGAGGACGCCTATATCAGTTATGCCAGGATCTTTCTGCTGAAGAATAAAACAATCAAAGCCCAGGAATATATCGATAAGGCTGTGGACTATAACCCCGGAAGTTCTAAGCTCTTTTTTTATAAAGGTGTGATCGAGAGCAAGAAGAAGGACCTGAACAAGGCCAGGGGATATTTCGAGAGGTCCTATGCTTTAAATCCCAACAGTACGGATACGGTCTTAAATTTGATCTACGTTTATTTTAACCTGAAAGCCTGGGATAAAGCAGAGGATTTTTTAAATAAGGTCCTGGTTACAATGAACGATATCCCGCTGCTGTACAACCAGGCAGGTCTGGTCCATGAGTTCAGCAATGACATCGATAAGGCCATTGAGGATTTTAAGAAAGCATACATGTTCAACGTGACCGATGACGTGGTCCGTTATCACCTGGAGAGCCTGCTGATGGCTAAGAAGTCCTTTTATGACAAGGACAGAAAAGAACTGGCCCGGTACCATTTCATACTGGCGGAAAAATACGATCAGAATTTTCAGAAACAGGATGCTTTGTTCGAATATAAGCGCGGTCTTCAGATCCAGTCGGAGAACAGCAAGGAAAGGGACCGGCTCGGACTTTTATACAAGAAAGACGGGATGCTGGAAAAATATTTAAAGGAACTGGAAATAGCGGCTCTCCTGGAGCCCGGGAACAAGACCCTGAGCGACAGGCTGGAGAAGGCCAGGACCTTCCGGAATAAAACGTTATCCTATCAATTGAAGCTGAACCAGTATGCGATGGAGAAGGACCGGATCAAGCTCTTCATCTCTTACCCGGACAGGGAGGAGAACCGGTTCATCCATTTCCAGGCCGGCCAGGTGCTGGCCGACAGCATTGCCAATCACCTCGGCCTGTATAATAAATTCAGGTCCTTCATCCCCGACCGGGACAACGCGGAATATTATTTTTCCCTGGACAGGAACGAAGTGAAGAAAATGGCTTCCCGGGAAGGATGCGATTATTATTGTACGGGAGCGTTCCAGGAAGAGAATGATTTTTTTTCCCTTCATTTAGACCTGTATTCGGTGAAGTTTGACGAGCCGCTGAGGCATTTCATCAGCACCGGGAAGGGAAAGGATAAGATTTACCTCATCTCCTCGGATATGTCCAAACAGCTGGATGCATATTTCCCCGTGGCCGGAACCATCATGGATATCAGGAATGACCAGCTCGTGATCAACCTGGGCAAGGACGACGGGCTGAAAACCGGGGACAGGCTGGAGATCTTCAACAGGGGATTTTTAATAAAGGATTTCGTCCTGGAAGAGTACAACAAGACCGGCCCGCAGGTAGCGGCCTACGCCAGGGTCAAGGAAGTGGATGAACAGCTTTGCCTTGCCGAACTGGAGAGACCGGCTGACATCGATAATGTAAGTCTGAACAATTCCGTTAAAAAGGTCATTGAAAAAAAGAAGAGCAGCGTAAAAAAATGAGAATGAACGGTCATACAAAGATCTTCGGTGTGGCAGGCTTTCCCGTATCCCATACGCTCTCTCCCGTCATCCATAATGACCTGTTTAAAAGATACGGGATCAATTCTATTTACCTGCCCCTGGAGATCGCGCAAGAACGTTTTAAGGATTTTGTCCAAGGCTTGCGGAGCATCAATAACCTCGTTGGCCTGAATATCACGGTCCCTTATAAAGAAACCATCCTGCCTTATCTGGATGAGATCTCGCCTGATGCCCGGCTCATCGGAGCTGTGAACACCGTTCTGGTCAGCAAATCGCGGCTGAAAGGATATAATTCGGATTGGTACGGATTTTCAAGCTCTATGAAGATCAATTTTCCGCGATTCCGGCTGAAGAATAGCCGGGTTCTCCTTCTGGGAGCGGGCGGGGGTTCCAAGGCCGTGTCTTTTGCCCTTTTGCGTTCCGGGATAAGGAAACTGGTCCTTGTGGATATCATCCATGAGAAAGCACGGCAATTGAAAAAGCATCTTCTCCGATACAATGGGAAAACGGAAATAATCGTGGAAGATAAAGGATTTGCTTCGCTGAGCCGGATGGACCTATCCCCTGACCTGATCATCAATGCCACGCCCCAGGGCCTGAAGCAAGGGGATAAACCGGTCATCAGCCTGAAACCCATCGCAGGCCCTAAGACAGTCGTTTATGACCTTATTTATAATCCCCGGGAAACAGCACTTTTACGTTCAGCCAGGCAGATGGGATTAGCGTATGTGAACGGCCTGGATATGCTTATCCTGCAGGCTTTGAGGTCGTTCAGTATATGGACCCGGATGGATCTGGAAAAAGGCCTGGCCGGCCATTTATCCCGTCTGCGGAAGCAGTGTTCTTGACAGTATGAACCGGAACCTCCTCTTTCAGGGAAGTCCCGGTATTTTCTTCTCAAGGAGGTGCGATATGAAAAAGATCATTCTTACTGTTCTTATCATTGTTCTCTTTATCATCCTGCTCTTTAAAGTTTGCGTGAAATCGGACAAGAACGCCATTACCCTGATGATGTGGGGTCGGACAGAGGAGATCGTGGCCGTTGATAACTTCATCAAGGAATTCAATAAACTTTATCCGGAGATCAGGGTCAAACGCATGCATGTAAGCAGTTATTATGACAAGCTTCAGACCATGATCGCAGCCGGGACACCTCCTGACGTGATGTATATGGGCAGCGAATATTTCCCTTCCTATGTTTCAAGGGATGCTCTCCTGGACCTGACCCCTTATCTGGAGAACGACCCTGAGGGGAAGAGCCCGAAGTTCAATCCTGCTGATTTTTATCCTGAAGTGATGGCCCCTTTTCAATACAACGGAAAATATTACGGTATTGCCAAGGATTTCAGCACCATGGTATTGTACTATAACAAGGACCTGTTCGATAAGGAAGGCGTGAAATATCCGCCGGATTCATGGACCTGGCAGGATTTCCGGAAAGCAGCTATGGCCCTGACCAGGCCGGGTGCGGACAAGAGGATCATCGACCATTATGGATTTGTTTTTGAGAATTGGGTAGGATACTGGGTCTCATGGGTCAGGCAGAACGGCGGTGAGATCTATGATGATGCCGCAGGCAGATATATCATCGGCAAGGAACCGTATCTCTCCCGGAACACGGAAGCACTGCAGTTCATCTATGACCTGATGTATAATGATCATGCGGCCCCCACCATGCAGGAAACACAGGATATGGGCACTTCCCAGCTGTTCGAAACAGGAAAGGTGGCCATGTGCACCTATGGCCGCTGGCGCACTCTGGAATTGAAGAATGTCAGGACCTTTAAGTGGGATGTGGCCCTGCTCCCGTACAATAAGACAAGGTCTTCCACGCTCTTTACGGTCTGTTATTCCATCGCCAAGCGGTCCAAGAAGATACCGGAGGCCTGGAAACTTCTAAAATTCCTGGCGGGAGAGGCAGGCCAGATCAATACGGCCGAAAGCTGCCTGGCCATACCCAGCATGAAAAGGATTGCCACGTCCAAACATTTTTTTGAGCCAAAGATCCTTCCTTTTAAAGTGAATGCCAATGCTTTCCTGGACCAGATCGCTTATGCCAGGCCCATGCCGGCCAATGCCAAAGCCCAGGAATTCAATGACCTGATAGGTCGCCATATGGATGAGATCTTTCAGAATAAAAAGCCTATCCGGGAAGAACTTATTCTTTTACAGAAAGAAATGGATGATCTGATGAAATGAAAGAAGTAATACAATAGTAATACGGTAGTGATACAATTGCATTGCTACCGTATTGCTATTGTATTGTTTTTTCTTAGTGGCGGTACTTGATCTCTCTGAGGACCTGCCGCTTCCAGTCAGCCGCCATATTGTAATAGGTGCTCCGGGGATAATTATCCAGCAGGTTCTGGAAATACTTCAAGGCTTCCTCGAACTCACCGTTATCAAAATAACAGATACCGAGTTTGAACAGGGCTGCGTCATCCTTGTGGGAAAATTTATTGTTCAGCGTTTTTTTGAAAGTCGCGACAGCCTTATTGTAATCTTTCTGGTCGTAATAGTTCTCGCTCAGCCAGTATAAGGCGTTCTCGGACAGTTTGTAGTCCGGGAACAGGGTGATGAGCTTTTCATAAAGGAGATTGGAGTATTTATAATCCTTTTCCTTGGCCAGCTTGCGGGCATAATCATAACAGTTGTTAAGGAATTTATCAATAGCCATCCGTCTGTAATTACTGGTCTTCCGGTAAGTGATGAAGTCCTCATAGATGTTCAGGCCTTTCACGTATTCACCCAGACGGAAATAGCATTCCGCTTTTCCCAGAAGGGCCAGATCTTCGTTCAGGTTCTCTTTCTGATTGAACATCTTCAGGGCTTTCTTGAGTTCACCCCCGGCCATATAGATGTATCCCTTTTCCGTATAGATCGGCCCCTGCAGAGGCGTATCGATATAACGGGAGAGGATATAATCCAATTTCTCCTGGGCTTCCTCGTAATTACCCCTCAGGTAGTTGATGTGAGCTATCTGGAAAAGGGCTTTCTGGGCTTCCAGGGAATTTGGATAGGTCTTATAGACATTGTGGTATTCCTGCTCGGCGATGTTCAGTTTATTCTCATC